>CAZJCH010000290.1:0-3963 GCA_964544005.1 uncultured Papillibacter sp. | reverse complement strand
TACAATGCCCTTCTAGGGCTAGAGCATACCACGCGTTTCACGCGTGGTTATGATTTATAACATGAAATCAGGTGCGTTTATGGAATGGATCAAAGATCATTACAAGGTCAGCACGGATAAGGCGCTCCTGTCCGTCGACCGGGTCTGCACGCTTCTGGGGCAGAGCTACTGGGCCAATAACAGGCCCAGAGCCGATATTGAGAAATCGATTGAAAACTCGATCTGCTACGGCGTCTACTGCGACGGGGAGCAGGTGGGCTTCGGGCGCATCATCACCGATTACGCGACGACGTTCTATATCTGCGATGTGATCATCGACGAAAGCCACAGGGGCCATGGGCTTGGCAAGTTTCTGCTGGCGTGCATGATGGACAGTGAAAACTTTAAAGCCATCACAGGACTCTTGGTGACAAGCGACGCGCACGGGCTGTACCGGCAGTACGGTTTTTCCTCGGTCGAGAATATTTTTATGCTGCGGCGCGGCACGCCCAGGGATTAGTAAAATAAAACATTAATAAAACGCACCGTGCAGGAGCTAACGCCCCTGCGCGGTGTGTTTCTTATCCCGGCGGCTCAGGCTGACATCGTCAGTGTCATGATAGCGGCAAGGACGAGGGTGAAGAACCTTTTCAGCTTTTTCATAAAATTTGCTCCTTTAAGCTTTTTTTAGTATGGCGAACAGGACGCTGACGGATCGCGTGCGCGCACCTCCTCAAGAGGATGCCGGCGGCTGCTGCGGCGTATCGGCGGGGACGCCGGCTTGCAGCAGCTCCCGATACACAGCATGCGTTCCGTCTGATGAGGCAGACCCTAAGATGTAGGTATGGTCCGCCGTTTCGATAACGAGGAAGGGCGGGGCCTGCGGGTTGAGGCACACGCGGCAATCGCCCAGACCGTCGTATCGGAAATTCCCCTTCAGGACGGTCTCCATGGCCGTACCGTTGGTGCGGACGCCGGACGGCAGCTTGTCGAGCAGGTACGCGTCGCCCATCTCCGCAATATCGAGCGTATAAACTTTTCCCGTATGGACGGCCACCAGCTGTGTCCCGTCAACGGTCAGGCTGACGGGCGTCGACTCCTCGCGCATCAGCCACAGGCCGATGAGGGGCATGGAGAGGAGAACAAGGACGACAAAAACCATCAGGATCTTTCCCGGCGCTTTGGCCATGTTCATCGTTGTCCCGATGCCCGTGCGCTTGTTGACCATGATGTGCGTGTCGTTGGGGTTATAATAGAGCATCCCCAAAAGCCACTTGTCGTCGTCGTCGGTATAGACGGTTTTGCCGCTTTGCTCCGTCAGCTTATATTGCATTTTCCGCGTTTTAAACTCAGTCTGCAAGACAAAAGCCATCAGCAGGATCGTGTACGCGACGGTCAGCAGGATGACGGCGGCGGAATCAAAGCCGGTGAGCCAGAAAATGATGTCAAATACGGCGGTCAGCCAGACGATCAGGATCCAGCTTTTGCCCCAGTTGTACCGGCGGACCTGTGTCAGCGCCGCGTTCTGCGCCGTATTGCCGTCCACCACCTCCGCCTTCTGGCGGAAAACAACTCTGTATAAGAACCAGGATACGGCGGCCAGGGCGAAAAAGGACAGGTAGACCGACATTAGCGGCCAGAATTCGTCGCGATCCCTCAGCGCGATGATGCTGTGGATCACCGGCACGAGCGTGATGACAGCGGCCGGAACAAACCACCAGACGGAGAGCGGCTTTTTCGGCGCCGAGGCCAGCTTCGTGTCAACGAGCGTCACCCCCGCAGCCGCGCTGTACCACCCGTTTTCGCTTTTCAGCGCCTTCAGCTTTTTGTTGGCGCGCACAAAGGGGATGCCCGGCAGGGCGAGGGCAAAAATGATCCACACGAAAAGCCACATCATCATAACTGAATAACGATTCAATATAAGCGGCGGCAGCAGAAGCAGCACCAAAACAATGAAAATGAGGGTCTCCCGGCGCAGGAAGCTGCTGACGACGGCGCCGACCTGTTCGCTTTGACGCGCGTTATAAGGCAGCGTCACACCCAGGATCAGATTCTTTTTCGGCTTGGCCTCGTTGCGCATGACGAGGTAAATAATGAGGGCAACGGAGAAGAAGACCGCCGACATAATGATGTTGGCAAGCATATATCAAACCTCCTGTTCATCGAAAAGACTGCCCGCCAGTCTTAAGAAGGCCTCCCTGGAGAATCCCTTCAGCCTGGCCTCGGAAACGAGCAGCTTCAGCTCGGTTTTTACTTTATCAAAAATGATAGCATCGGGGAATTTGCCGGTACTGCCGTTGGCTTTCATATTGCCGCTGATGGCGACGATTGCCCCGCTCCGCCGGTCGGCGGCAATGTAGCCCTCCCGCTTCAGTAGCTGGTAAGCCTTGTTGACGGTCATCATGTTGATGCCCGCCTCGTCGGCCAGCGCCCGGATCGTCGGCAGCCGCTCCCCCGGCGCGAGCCGCCCGTCGGCAATGCCCATAACGATCTGGTTCCGTATCTGCATATAAATCGGCACACCGCCGGAATAATCAAGCTCGAGCAACATAAGCATCCCTCCTGTTTGCATTACTAATAATAATACAAACAATGCAAAAAATCAAGGGGTATAGAAAAAAATTCAAACAGAAAAGACGCGGCGTTGAGCCGCGTCTTTCATGAGAGCTTTTTACGGCTGCATGGCGCCGAAGAGGACGAGCCAGGCGAGCAGGGTTTTGGCGACGAGGCTTAGAATGATATAGACCCGCTCGCCGTAGACGTAGCTTTTCCATTTGCCGATGCGCTTGTACTGCAGGATCATATTAATGGGGAAGGTGTTGAAAGTCACAAAGTAGACAGCGACAATGGCCCAGACAAACCAGGGGACAAGTTCAAAATTGCCGTTGCCGAACATGTAGATGAGGATGACTGCCCACGGTGCGATGCCTGCGACCGAGCCCCAGACGAAGGGCCCCCAGGTGACGTTCGCCTTGTCCTTGCCGGAGTTCAGCTGCTCCATGACAAGGCCGAATAGGTTCATCGCCGCGTTGACGACGAAGATCAGAATCAGCGAGGCAATGTCGTAGATGCCAAAGAGTGTGGATATCAAAACGATCATAATTGATGAACTGAATGCGTATTCAATCCAACGGAAGCGATTAATACCCTTTTCCAGGTCGGCATTATATATCTCGTTCGTCTTCTTCGGGAGGGAGATCAGCGCGTGGGCGATAACCGGACGAGATTCATGCAGACATCCTGAACGCACAATCCTTTTTCCGTCACCGTCACCGTCTTTTCCCGCTGGTCGCAGGGATTGACCTCGCGGGTGATCAGCCCTTTGTTTTCAAGCTTTCGGAGCGTTTTGGCGACGGATAAAGCGGAGGAAATGGGGATATTAAGCCCCGGTGATGACGCGATTGTTTTTTCAGACCTTGTTCGGTACAAAAACGCGTTTGCGGTCGGGCAGCGTGGAGGTGTGAACGCACATTCGGCGCCATTAAGCAGGAGAACCGTCCCTCAGCTTTTAGAAGCGGACGTTTTCCTCCAGGGGGGTGCGGGCGCTTTTGAAATTGTTGATGGCGTTTGCCTCATCGGCATAGCCGACGGCGATGCCGATGGTGAGCTTCAGGTTGTCGGGGATGTTCAGCTCGCGGCGCAGGATGTCGGGGTAGAGAACGGTGGTGATGGCGGGGATGGTCCCGAGGCCGTGCGCCAGCGCGGAGAGCATAAAGCTCTGGGACCAGGCGCCGATGTCGTAGAGGGACCATTGGGACAGGATTTTATCCATGCAGACGAAGACGACGCAGGGGGCGTCGAACATCCGCTGGTTGAGGGCGCCGAATTGCTGGACAGCGTCGCCGCAGTCGCGCACCATATCGGGGTAAAGCCCCTGCTGGCGGCGCTTGGCGGCCTCGGTCCATTCGACGGGGCGGGGTACCTCGGGGGTGGCCTGGATGGCGTCGGCATAGCATTTGGCGTATCCGGCCTTGATGCGTTTTA
>CAZJCH010000289.1:0-3967 GCA_964544005.1 uncultured Papillibacter sp. | reverse complement strand
ACCCGGCGAGCGGTGATCTCTTTCAGAATCTTTACTATAAATTCAGTTGCGGGCTTAGAAAAGATACAGTTACCGCTGCGCTAAAACTTCAATCAAAAACTCCAACAATACCCATTTTAGAGATTCTTCTCAAAAACGGTGGGCTGGAGCAGCGGGTAAAAGATAAAGCAAAAGCACTCCAAACACATCTCACTAATATGAAAGACGGGACAAGCTTTTCAGCCATCAACCGCATTGTAAACTTCATGGGATATGGTGATTATCTACGATCACGGCATGCAGATACTACAAAGGTTAATATTTTACTGGCACTGGCAAATCAGAATCCGGGACTCAATGATTACCTGAATCGGATTGATGAACTCAATAGCATCATTAATATCGGGGGCTCTGCTGATCAATGTAACTTCATTCTCTCCACTATTCATTCAAGTAAAGGACTTGAATACGACAAGGTAATATTAATCGACGTTCTTGATGGCATATTCCCAACGATATCTGAGCCTAAACCGGGCGAAAAGATGTCCGATGAAGAATTATCAACACTTGAAGAAGAACGACGGTTATTCTATGTCGGCGTTACAAGAGCAAAAAAGCAGTTGGAAATAATCACTTATGAGAACGAGTATGGCAGGCCGGGAAAAGGTATCTCCTCTTTCATTACAAGCTTTCTGCCGCCAAGGCCAAAGCCGCCGCGCCCGGCAAAAAACACGCCGCGCCAATCCTCAACACAAAAGACATATATAACAACTTTTTCACCACCCAAGGTGGCCTCAGATATTAAAATGCTCGCGAAGGATTATCTGCCAAATCTAAAAATCGAACACAGTGTATTCGGGTCCGGGGTTATCATAAAGAAAGAAGAGAACTTTGTAACGATAAAATTCTCCTCAGATTCTATCAAAAAATTTGATTTATACAGTTGTATACAAAAGAACCTGATTAGAATCAAAACTATAAAATAGGGTGGCAAAATATGCGTTCATCTCTTTTTTATCGGTAATGGTTTAAACCTATTTTAAGCGAGGTAGTCTAGAATGATAGGAGCAATAGTCGGAGATATCATCGGCTCAGTATATGAGTGGCATAACATAAAAACAAAGACGTTCCCACTATTCCGCGATGATTGTTTTTTCACGGATGACACTGTTATGACAGTTGCGGTTGCCGAAGCTATGATGAACGGTGGCCAGCCTGATAACTTCATCGATGCAATGAAGAAATTTGGCAAGCTATATCCAGGTGCTGGGTACGGCGGCGGTTTTAGCAAATGGTTAAGCTCAGATACTCGTGAGCCATATAACAGTTGGGGAAATGGCTCGGCTATGAGAGTATCACCTGTCGGTTTTTTCCCTAACCTTAGAGCAGCAGGTGGCTATATTGATTTGACTGCTTTAGGTGCAAGTATAAACTGTTGGTCGACTCGCAGTGCCGAGGTTACACATAACCATCCCGAAGGCATCAAGGGAGCGCAAGCAGTTGCCGACAGCATTATGTATATGCGATTTGGTCGAGAAGTCGACGGTGATGTTGATGAACGCAGAGCGTCATTGAAAGACTTCATCGAAGAAAAATATGGTTATGACCTTAGCCTTACGCTTGACGAAATAAGGCCAACCTACCGTTTTAACGAAAGCTGTCAAGATACAGTGCCCCAAGCTATACGAGCATTCATTGAAAGTGTTGACTTTGAAGATGCTATACGTAATGCAATCTCACTTGGTGGTGACAGCGATACACTTGCTGCAATTACCGGCAGTATCGCCGAAGCTGCCTATGGAGTGCCTAAATGGATTAAAGATAAGGCGTGGTCGTATCTTGATGAGCCTTTAAAAGATGTATGTCGCCGTTGGCGGGAGACTGTCAGGCCAATAGGATATTAGATGAGTGGGAGAAAATAACTAACGACAACTTCTATATTTGTTATACAGAATATTAGGTTCGTTTTCTTCGTTTTCTTATTATATATTTTCTGTTATATATATTTCCTTAAGTTGGTGACATTGCCGGCTTAGCCGGTGGTCATGACTATTGTTCGGGCTCGTTGTGCTATTTCTTCGGCGGTGGCTTACCGGCCGTGCCTCGATGCTTTTCTGGCACGAACGGTTTCTTTGCTTTCAGCGCCGCCAGGATGTCATTCACGTTGGCTTCCGAGGTAACGCCGGGATAGTCTCGCTCAAAGCCGATCAGAATATTCTTGGAGCGATTTTCTTCCTTGCGGATGGCCGCATAGACTTCTTCGTAGTTACCGTTACGAAGTACATCTTCTATAAACTCTTTGGCATCGGTGGGAATATCTGCCCAATCGCCATACAGGGTTTGTACTGCCGCGTCGATCTTTTCCCGCGTGATGGAGGTACCGCGCTTTTCATGTTCGGCCAAAATGCCGATGATGTCCGACCGGTCATTTTTATACTTTCTGCCTGAACGCAGTTTCATGGCGATCAGATATTCCGCCGAAACGGTGCGTATCCGCAGAACATTGGAAAAGGTTTTGTAATACTCCGATACCTCGTCCAGCTTTGGGGAATAAGAACCGGTGTGCGTGAAGTCCGTGTTAAGCCAGCCGTTCGGCAGGCCAAATTTGTCTCCAACACGGTTGATGGCATCTTTCATGGCGGAGGATGCGTGAATAACGGCGTCCACATCTGTGGTCATGTCACGAAAGTCATAACTGGCGAGGATCGCCGCGCCTCCGATCAAGATGATTTCTGCGGGCATTGAAGTCCTATTCAGTTTGCGGAATTCCTTGGCAAGCTCTTTCAGATAGGTATCAAGATTGTCTTTGGTAAAATAGTTTGTGCTTTCAGATGACATCCCGCACCTCGCTTTCCACGATGTTGAACCGCATGAATTCCGGGATGGCTTCATGACGGGACTGCTCTTTGGCCCGTTCGTTCTTTGCAACGGCGGCAGTAGCAAGTACGCCTGCCGGGAAAACCGTCTCGGTCAGCTTGCAGCGCCGCAGATCATCATACCGAGTGCAGAGCGGCACGTTGTTGACGCGACTGACATAGTCCAGCATGGCGAGCAGATACAGGCTTTCGGGATACCACTTTCGCTCGTAATACTTGCGAATGTTGTCCGTCTCCAGTGTTTCTATGATAAAGTCCACATCGCCTAATGCCTTGAGCTGGTGGCAGACGTTGCTCTTAAAAAGTTCAAAGCTGCCGCGCCTGACAAAGCAGGGCTCCAACAGAGCCTCCATGGAAACGCCGAGCTCCTTTGAAAGCCTGTATATTGTTTCGGCGGAGCACTTGTCAAGCTGCGCCCTGCCGCTGCATATATCGTTGACCGTGGTATACGGAATACCGCTGTTCTTAGACAGTCGGTATTTTGTCATATTTTTTTGTGCCATCAGATCGTTGACCGTCATAGTGCTTCACCTGCCCTTGTTATTATTATATCGGTTAACCGTGATAATGTCAATAAGAGTTCATCGACAAATTGCGCGGGAATTATTTGTGATGCCGTTACTTATCGTCCTTTGCACGGCTCTTATAAACGTTATATGTATTGAGAGTTGTACTGAAGAAGCTTGGAAAACGCTTATTACCATTTGACTTAAAGGGGAATATATACAGAAGTGTCATGCCATTCGGAACATATGATCATAACGGGGAAGTACTGCAATCATATAAGAAAAACCGTGTTGATATGATTATCAATTTGGCTAGCGAAAATGAATGTATTCAAAAAGCAGGAAGAGATTTAAATAGATTATATACCTGTAAAGGGTTTACAGTAATTTCTTACCCAATTAATGATTTTAGCGTCCCCGATGATATCGATGGCTTCTATGATATTGTTAGGCAGGTTACAGATTTCGCCAAAGGCGGGAAAAGCGTAGCTATTCATTGCTCTGGTGGTATCGGACGGAGCGGGATGTTCGCTGCGTGTCTTGTTAACGAAATTTTTGGACTAAAAGATGAAGAAGCAATTGGCTGGGTACGCCAATATATTCCCG
>CAZJCH010000288.1:0-3980 GCA_964544005.1 uncultured Papillibacter sp. | reverse complement strand
TCTCTCCTTTCCCTAGCGCTTAGCCGATTGCTTCTGCGGGTTTGTACTCACAGTAACGACAGTGTTCTTCGTCTGGTTGTTTTTGACTGTGCTCTTGATATAGACAATACCGCCATTTGGTCCGGGCACCGCGCCTTTAACAGCGAGCAGATTGAGCTCGGCGTCTACCTTGACAACGTCAAGATTCTGGACTGTGACCTGCTCGTTACCCATCTGACCGGCACCCATCTTACCCTTGAAGATTCTTGACGGGTCCGAATTTGAACCCATCGAACCGGCATGACGGTGAACGGGGCCGCCGCCGTGGCTCATTGGCGTGCGCTGCGCGTTGTGGCGTTTGATGACGCCAGCGTAGCCCTTGCCTTTTGAAACGCCGGTAATGTCGATTTTGTCGCCCTCGGTGAAAACGTCGGCCTTAAGCTCATCGCCGACATTCATTGAAGCGGCTTCTGCCAGCTTAAACTCTTTGAGATGTTTCTTAAGGGAGACGCCCGCCTTCTTCAAGTGGCCTGTCTCCGGCTTGCCCAGCTTCCTCGCTTTTTCTTCCTGGAAACCGAGCTGCACAGCACTGTAGCCGTCCTTATCCCCGCTCTTTTTCTGTACTACGACACAGGGACCGGCCTCGATGACGGTGACCGGAACGACTCTGCCTTTATCATCGAAGATCTGCGTCATGCCGACCTTTTTACCGATGATCGCCTTATCCATACTGAATCCTCCTCTTAAAGGTTATTGGTTGGCAGGCGCTTTGAAAATTCGTTCGAAAACGTTTCGCATATCCTGTCAACATGACCCCGCCTGTCAGATAAGCGACAGGCAACGGGTGCTTACATAATTTAACGCGCCTGGGTTTAAAGCTTGATTTCGATTTCGACGCCTGCGGGAAGCTCGAGTGCCATCAGGGCTTCCACTGTCTTCTGGTTGGGGCTCATGATGTCGATAAGCCTTTTGTGCGTCAGCCGCTCAAACTGCTCGCGGCTGTCCTTATACTTATGGACGGCACGAAGGATCGTGATGATCTCCTTCTTCGTCGGCAGAGGGATAGGGCCGGACACCTTTGCTTCGGTCCGTTTCGCCGTCTCGTCGATCAGCTGGTGGTCGTAGGCTTTGAGCCTGATGCGGATCATTTTCTTGTTTGTTGCTGCCATTTTCTTTTCCTCCTTACAATGTACGGAAGAGAAAATTCTGTACACATAACCGTGCGTATCATTTCCGATCATAAATCAAACCGGCTAATTCATCCGGCCGGTTTGCTTCTGATCATGGCGATATACGCCTCTCAACAGCACTTTCTCAGCCGCCCGATTATGTACCAGTTATAAAAACCGGCACCGGACATACTCCTCGGAAGTGACCAGGCAACGCCTGCAATCTCCCGAATCATCGCATTTTGCGCGCATATAAGCGTAGTCCCCCCATAAGGCGCCCTGTTAGGATATCAAAAACACTTTCATAAGTCAATAGTGATTTTTTCTTTTACTACAAAATATTTTGAGTCAACTGTATGGAAAAAATACATAGCAGCCGTCAAAATCCAAAAAGCCGCCCGACTTGATAAACAAGCGTTGACATCAGGCAGGCTGCAAGCACCTGCCAGGCGACGGACGCAGCCGTCCAGCGGAGGCTGTTCATCTCCCGATATATCGTCGCGACGGCGGCGACGCAAGGCGTGTACAGCAATATGAAGACAAGATACGAGAAAGCGGACAGGGGCGTGAAGCCGGTCATGGCGGCGGCGACGGTGAGGCTGTCGGCCGACAGGGAGAAGCCGTAAAGTACGGATAGGGACGCGACGACGGCCTCCTTGGCGATGAGCCCCGTCAAAAGAGCGACGGCCGCCTGCCACATACCGAAGCCCATCGGTCTGAAGAATGGCGCGACGGCTGTTCCGACAGTCGCCAGAATCCCTTCGGCACTGTCGGTAACCAGCTGAAAATTCACGTTGAAATGCTGGAGGAACCAGAGAATGACACTCATGAGGAAAATGAGCGTTCCAGCCTTGACAAGAAAGCCCCGAACCCTGTCCCAGACGTGGATTAATATATTGCCGGGCGTCGGCATCCTGTAGGGCGGCAGCTCCAGCACAAACGGCGCGGGCTCGCCGGTGAAGATCGTCCGTTTTAATATGAGTCCCGAGACGACAGCCATGGCCATTCCCAATATGTAGAGTGAAAACACAACGAAGCCTGACCAGACCCCGAAAAAGGCCGCCGCAATCAGGCCATAAACGGGCAGCTTGGCCGAGCAGCTCATAAAAGGTATGAGCATGATCGTCATGCGCTTGTCCTTTTCACTTTCCATCGTCCTGGCGCCCAATATGGCAGGCACGCTGCAGCCGAAGCCCATGAGCAGCGGAATGAACGCCTTCCCCGACAATCCGAAACGCCGGAGAAGCCTGTCCATGATAAATGCTGCCCGTGCCATGTAGCCGGAGTCCTCCAAAAACGATAGGAAGAAGAACAGTACCGCTATCTGCGGCAGGTATTTCAGAACGCCGCCGACGCCTGTTATGATGCCCTTTGAGATGAGGCTGTTAAGCCACGGTGCCGTCTCGGCCCCCGCTAACGCGGTGGATATCCAGCCGGAAAGACTGCTTATCAGAAATGCGACGCCGTCTTCCAACAAGGAACCGACCGGCCCGAAGGTCACGCCAAACATGACAAGCATCATTAAGAAAAAGACGGGGACAGCCAGAAGCCGGTGCGTCACCACCCTGTCGATCCGGTCGGTCAGCGTCTCGGCGCCGCGTCCTCGGCCTTTCTTGACGGCAGAACTCACGACGTTTTCTATATAGCGGTACCGGCTGTCGGCAAGCATTGTTTCCCTGTCACCACCGGTGCCGGTGGCACCGTAAGCTTCGGCGATGATTTCAACCTTATTCCGTGTGACGCTGTCGAGACTCAGGGCCTCCATGACAAGCGCGTCGCCTTCGATGAGCTTGACGGCTGCCCAGTGAACGGGGAGCTTCGCGCTTTTAGCAGCATCGTGTATGAGCCGTCCGATCCGGTAATACGCCTCATGGGTCAGCGCGTCATAGAGATTATCCGGTTCCACGGTAAATCCGTCGCGCGTCACGCGGTACGCCGCACGCAGGAGCTCGTCAAGATTCTCTCCTGTTTTTGCGGATATCGGCACAATGGGGATGCCGATTTCCTTTGAAAGGCGCTTGATGTCGATCGCATCACCGTTTTTACGCGCCTCATCTATAAAATTGAGCGCCATGACCATCGGGCACTCAAGTTCCAGCAGCTGCACGGTCAGATACATGTTCCGCTCGATATTCGTCGCATCAACAATATTGATAATGGCGTCCGGTCTCTCGCCGTCATCTTTTCCTATGATGAAGTCGCGGGCGACGATCTCCTCCATGGAGTAGGGCGACAGAGAGTAAATCCCCGGCAGGTCGACAATTCCGACCTCGCGGTCCTCCAGTCTGGCGATACCCTCTTTTTTCTCAACCGTCACGCCCGGCCAGTTCCCCACGTACTGATTGGCACCGGTCAGCGCGTTGAAAAGCGTTGTTTTTCCGCTGTTGGGATTGCCGGCGAGCGCAATGCGCAGTGTGCGCGTGTCGCGTTCAAGCCTGTCATACGGTGCGTCGCAATCGCCATACTCCCGCTGATGCCTACTGCTCGCGCGCACGCGCCGGAGCGTCTCGGGGTCAAGCCTCCGTGCGGCATAGCTGATCTGCGGCGGCTTTTCTC
This sequence comes from uncultured Papillibacter sp., assembly GCA_964544005.1. Lineage (GTDB taxonomy): Bacteria > Bacillota > Clostridia > Oscillospirales > Oscillospiraceae > Sporobacter. Next base: position 276 of record CAZJCH010000288.1, on the reverse strand, counting down.
TTCTTTTTCGGGGTGCGTTATCCCCAATAATGATCTGCGACGCGTCGTCTTTCCGCAGGGAAAGCTCATAACCGCGGAGTCTGATCTCAATCGGATCTCCGAAGGGGGCGATCCTTTTAACGGTCACCTCAGTCCCTGGTGTCAGCCCCATATCGACAAGCCGGCGCTTTACAGCGCCGGCTTTATTCCCGACAGACAGGATAATGCCGCTGTCGTTCGGCAAAAGGTCCTGAAGCGTTCTGTCCAGTATGCTCGTCATAGGCACACTCCTTGCGT
>CAZJCH010000287.1:0-3984 GCA_964544005.1 uncultured Papillibacter sp. | reverse complement strand
ATTCACCTAACTTCTCAAAATTTGTCGAAAGAAGTCGATTGCTGTTGCAGTTGGATTCTTTTCGTTTTTATGGTAAAATAAGGTGAACAAAAAGGACTGGAGATGAAACCGCGAATATACTGCAAATGCAAAAAACAAAGTTGCAAGGAAAGACGACATTCTTAACGGGAGGGGTTTGTGATGGTCTCAAATTACTTGCTTGAATTTGCCGCAGAAAGTTATGGTTTCGATAAGGAAACGTGTCAGTTTATGACCTACGGGCGTGAGGAATCTAAACAGATCTACACGTTCAGTATGTTAAATAAGCAATATGTGCTGCGATTTGTTATGTGCTCCATCGACTTTATCTATCAGACGAGAATGGAAATGGAGTGGCTTTTATATCTTGCAGGTAATGGCGCAAACGTACCATTTCCATTAAAGACTATGAAAGGAGAACTTGCCGTTTCAACAACGGAAAACGGCAAAGCTTATGTAATATCCGCTTTCACTACAGTAGAGGGGTGCCACTGGGATAAGAACGATCCAAGTTTATGGAATATCAATGTGTTTCACAATTGGGGAAAAGCTGTTGGGGAAATGCATCGCTTGTCAAAGGATTACAAGCCATCGAACGAAATTAGGAGCGGATTTGATATACGCGGTATGATAAATGAAAAGATATCGATGTACCCCTCTGTCAATATAGTTGCCGAAGATTTGCTAAATGAAATTGATGCCCTGCCGAATGGTAATGATTCATATGGATTGATACATAACGATTTACATCCTGATAATTTCCTTATTGATGGCGCGCACATCAACTTGGTTGATTTTGACGGGTGCGCGTATTCATGGTATGCGTTTGATATAGGCAACGCATTGTATCTCGCTCTGTGGTTAGGTCGAAATAGTACCGCGGGAGTAGATTTCTCAAACGATATAGTTAAGTATTTTCTGCAAGGATATCTGTCAGTTAATCTTCTGAGTGATTTCTGGTTATCGAAAATCCCCTTGTTTATGTTGTTATGCAAAATTGCATTATTCAGTTTTGGTGCTGATTGCGAAAACCCGGACAATATACTTAATGATGAACAGCAAAAGGAACGTATGTGCAACATAGAAAACAAAATCTTGTTTACGGGATGCAAAATAGATTATTCGCTGTTCAGGTTGACTTGATTATAATCTGTGTCAATGCTTTTTCACAAAGAGCCGCGCCCGGCGTATCACCGAACGCGGCTCTCTATATCGACGTTTAAGGTGAGGTTGCTTATTTAAATACGACCGAATCAATTATTGCCTGAAAATCAGGATTACTCTCGTATTCAGGGCCACCGTACATAATCGTAAGTAATACGCCGTTTTCAACTAGAAGATTGGCGGTCTGCGGTACATCCGAAGCTGTATATGTTGTCGACCAAAAGCGCTTGCCGAGCAAATCCGTTTCCTTGACCTCGGTTCCATCATACTGCTTTGCCAGGGATTCAACCTGCGTTTTTGCCTCGCTGTCATTCAAATTGTACCCTCGAAAATGCAGTTCGAAAACCTCGCCGGTCGTCTTGAAAAGCTGTATACCGCCGTCTATTTCCATTGTTATCCAGCCTGCGGGAACTATTAGAGAAAACTTATCGTTATCATATTTGTCACCCGCAGGCGCGTTTTTTGTTTCTTCCGCCTGAGAAGCCGAAGGGGGCTGGGATGTGCTGGCTTTTGAGCTGCTTCCACAGCCGGTTAGCAAGGAAATCAACAGTAAAAACATCGTTAACAGGAGGCTCGATTTCTTCATGCAATTGCTCCTTTTTTTACTGTAACTGCTTGATTTGTGAAAAAAGCTTATCAACGCTCATTGCACCGTAATCGAACGTGTGGACCTGCCCGTCTTCGAGCGTCACTAAAACCTGCTTTTTTAACATGGATTTTTTTATGTCCACAGATTTAATCAGGGATTTTGGTATACAAAGATATCCTGCGGAGCCTTTTTTAACGAATAGTGCTTCCTGCACCATTCCCGAAAAAGACATATCGAACTTACCGTCGTAGTACAAATTTTTATCCGTTACATCGAGCTGCCCAAGATACCTGCCTCCGCCAGGAGCGATATAGTTAATAGTCCAGCTTCCGAGCTTTTTTTCACCCTCCAGTAAAGTATAAAACATGACGCTTTTCCTTCCTTTTATTTGAAATGTATTTATGCAGTTGGTCTCGCTTTTATTACGCCTTCTTATCCGAATCTCCCTTCGCCTTAATGCAAAAAGCCACCTCCCTTGACAAATTATGTCTCGTTAGTGATAATGTATCATAGAACTCCTTATATGTCCAGCGATGGGTATTTGTGGTACCAATATTTGCAATACAGGCTTTTTATTAATATCCAACCCTGAAGATTTTATTTTGGAGGCTGACAAAATGCGGAAAACCATCATACTGATCGTGTTGATGCTGGCGCTCGTCTTGTGTGGCTGTGAATTCTCTGCGCCAACGGCAGTATCCGCACCCGTTACGCAGACAACAGCGCCTGAGACAACACCGCCGGCTCCGGCTGCCACCGCACCTGATCCCGAGCCGCCAGCGCCGGAATCATCCGGGAAGCCGGGGGATGATGGCATTGACAGCGTCATATCCATAAAGCAGCTCGGCGCCATTATGGGCGTGAACAATTATCAGTATTCTGACCTCGATGAGGACTGTATCGGTGGAAGATTCTGGAGCGTTACCTCCGCGATGCTGACCATAGAGTTCCGCATCCATCCGGACGGCGGAATGGATTTACTTGAGGATTATCGGACAGTCGCCAAGCCTGAAAGCCGGGTCTGGCTGGAATCTCCCTGGTGGGATTCGGGCATCTATTACGAGATTGACGACTGGACGGCGGAAATTGTTGCCGTATACGGCGGTGCCTGTTATGGCGTCACCTTTGTTCCGTCGATGTATACCGAATGGGGCGCGCCGGAGCTGGGCACAGCGCTTATGGAGCTTCTGATTTCAAGCGTAAATGGCGAGGCAGTATTACCGGAAACAATCGGATCCGATGACAGCCTGATATGGAAGGTGCCTGAGCTTCTGTCAATCGAAGGAATAGCCGCGCTGACCGGGATACCTTCGGGAGAATGGGAGTATGACGATACGTGGTGGGACGATACCCCCTCCTACAGCATTACCACGTACTATATTGACGAGGACCCCGCCTGCCGGATCGTGATTATCGCCGACCGGCAGAGTATGGTAAACAGCTTTGAGAGCATAGAGCAAAGGGCGGTGGAAGGCACCGTTCAGACGCTTGAAAACCTTGGGGAGTGGGCCTTTAAAGCAAAATTCGACAACGTGGATGACGCGCCTGTTCTTTATATCGGCGTTGTTGTCGAATACGAGGAGCTTGTCCTGCAAGTCCTTATGGCGGAGGATAATTGGAAGGCCGGCTATGGAATCGACGCGGCGTCAACGACGCAGGCTATAGCCGCCTTTTTGATGGATGCCATTAAAAAACCCTATTAACTCAGTGCAACAGCCGAAAAAAGTCCCCTTCCTTTTTGTAGGTACCGTCTGTTTCCCGTGCTCTTTATGCAAACACAAAATATTGATAGGTGTAATAACTGATGTCAACATTCTCCGCCAACAAGGAATCCTGTAATAATGATTACGGGGTTCTTTTTCGTTTAAAAACATCGTTTTACCCCAATTATTGCCCCTTATCGGGCTGGTAGATTTCTCCTTGATAAATACTGGGAAACAGCTATAATATTCGTATAAGGATAATTGCCGCCCTTTGCGTCGCCGCGGCAGTTGAGCGTAGATGGCAATAGACTTTGTTAAGGATAGGTTGACGTTGGAATATAGTAATGCAGCAGGACACATATACGACATCCAGGGCTATGCTGTCCACGATGGCCCGGGTATCCGGACAACGGTTTTCACCAAAGGCTGCCCTTTGCGCTGCTTGTGGTGTCATAGCCCCGAATCGCAGCGCCATGAGTTTGAGCTCGGTTATCTGCCGGTAAAGTGCTT
>CAZJCH010000286.1:0-3995 GCA_964544005.1 uncultured Papillibacter sp. | reverse complement strand
CTTTACTACATAATTTACATACTTGATTATAGCTAATTTTTATTTACAAATCCAAAAAAGTTTTGTTTAATTAGACTTAAGAGATAAACTGGCGCATACAGCGTCACAGCAAGAAAAATTCCGATAAGGGTGTGAGTATTGATGAGAAAGCTGAGCGGCGTGCACGCGCCGCACTACAAGAATACGGCTGACCGTGCAGCGGAAAAAATCCCTGTGCCCGAGGAGATCGTGCTGCCGATGTCGATGCACATCGGCGCGCCTTCAAAACCGGTGGTGAAGCCGGGAGACGAGGTGAAGGTCGGTCAGCTGGTGGCGGAAGGCTCGGGCTTTGTGTCGTCGCCGGTCTACGCCAGCGTCTCCGGAAAGGTCAAGAGTGTCGAACCGTTCGAGGGCGCAAACGGCGCCATGACAACGGCGGTGGTCATCGCCTCCGACGGTCTGCAGACGCCTTTTGAAGAGCTGACGCCGCCAATCGTCACGAACATGGATGAGTTTTTAGGCGCCGTGAGAGACAGCGGGGCCGTCGGTCTCGGCGGCGCGGGCTTCCCGACGGCGGTTAAGCTGAAGGTCAATGACCCCTCAAAAATCGATTACATTATTATTAACGGCGCCGAGTGCGAACCCTATATCACCTCCGATACGCGGACGATGCTCGACGACGCTGACCTTGTGTATGAGGGCGCTCTGTTGCTGAAAAAGCATCTGGGCGTCAAAAATATTGTCCTAGCCATTGAGGACAACAAGCCGGAGCCGATCGAAAAAATGAGGGACCTGTCCACAAAGGACGGCGTCGTCGAGGTCAAAACGCTGCCGGCCCTCTACCCGCAGGGCGGCGAGAAGGTCCTGATCTACAATATCACCGGCCGCGCCGTCCCGGAAGGGAAGCTCCCGCTGGACGTGGGCGTCATCGTTTTAAACTGCACGACGGTCGCCGTCATCGCCCGTTACATAAAGACGGGGCTGCCCCTTGTTTCCAAATGCGTCACCGTGGACGGCTCCGCCGTCAAGGAGCCGAAAAACGTGATCGCGCCCATCGGGACACCCATTCGGGCACTCTTCGACTATTGCGGCGGCTTTCGTGAGGAACCGAAAAAAATCCTGTACGGCGGGCCCATGATGGGCATTGCCGTCTATGACACGAGCCTGCCGGTGCTTAAAAGCACAAACGCCGTGCTGGCGTTTAACGAAAAGGACGCGAAGCTCCCTGAGGAATCGGCCTGCATCCGCTGCGGCCACTGCGTCTCCCGCTGCCCGATGAAGCTGATGCCGTTTGCCATTGAGACGGCGTACAAGCTCCAAAAGCCGGAGCTGCTGGAAAAATACAAGGTCAACCTTTGCATGGAATGCGGCTGTTGCGCCTACACCTGCCCCGCGAAGCGGCGGCTGGTGCAGGTGATGAAGCTCTCAAAATCCATGCTCCGGGATTATCAGGCTGCAAAAAAGGCCGAGGAAGACAAGAAAAAGCAGAAGGAGGTCGCCAAGGTATGAGCAATCTGACTTTATCCGTATCGCCCCATATCCGCGACCGCGCGACAACGAGATCCATCATGCTGGACGTCGTCATCGCCCTCATGCCGGCGCTCGTGGCGGCCATCTGGGTCTTCGGCGCACGCGCCGCGCTCGTCGTCGCCGTGTGCGTGGCCACCTGCGTTGTCAGCGAGGGGCTCTATGAAAAGCTGATGAAGAAGCCGAACACCATCGGAGACCTGTCGGCCGTCATTACAGGTATCCTGCTGGCGTACAACCTGCCCGTGGGTATCCCGATCTGGCAGGCCATGTTCGGCAGCGTTGTGGCAATCATTCTCGTCAAGCAGCTCTTCGGCGGCATCGGCAAGAATTTCGCCAACCCCGCCATCACGGCGCGCATCGTCATGTTCCTGGCGTTCTCCGTCACCATGACAACATGGGTCATCCCGCCCGACGCCGTATCGGGTGCGACGCCCTTAGCCCTCCTCAAAAAGGGCGACCTTAACGCGCTGCCTTCGCTTCTCGATATGTTCCTGGGCGTCCGGGGCGGCTGCCTGGGAGAGACGAGCACGTTGGCGCTCCTTCTGGGCGGCGCTTACCTGATGATCAGAAGGGTCATCTCCTGGCACATCCCCGTGTCGTTCATCGGGACGGTCTTCGTCCTTGCGGCGCTTTTAGGCAAAGAACCGGTCTACCAGCTTATGTCCGGCGGACTCGTCCTCGGCGCGTTTTTCATGGCCACCGACTACGTCACATCCCCCCAGACGAACTGGGGCCGCCTCATCTTCGGCATCGGTGCCGGCTGCATGACCGTCCTGATCCGCGCTTACGGCAGCTATCCGGAGGGCGTGTCGTATTCCATCCTCCTGATGAATATCCTCGTCCCGTACATCAACAAGGCGACGCTCCGCCGCGCGTTTGGGGGTATCAAATCATGAAGAAGGATTTCGTACTGCCCATCGTGGTGCTCACGCTCATCTGCCTCATCATTTCGGCGGGGCTGGCAATCACGAACGACGTCACCGCGCCCGTCATCGCGAAGGCGGCGGCGGACAGGGCCGAGACGGCCCGCAACGCGGTCATCCCCGAGGCCGAAGGCTTTGAGCTTATAGAAACCGAGGGACTGCCCGCCACAGTGACGGAAGTTTATAAAACAACAAACAACGTCGGCTATATCTTCATGCTCACAGCCTCCGGCTACGGCGGCGACATCGAGCTCCTCTGCGGCATTGCCCCTGACGGCACGATTATCACCACGAAAACGCTCCAACAGTCCGAGACGAAGGGCATGGGTTCAAAAATCACGGAGGCGCCCTTCGCCGGACAGTTCCCCGGCAAGGACGCCGCGCTGACCGATGTGGACATGATCTCCGGCGCGACAATCTCCAGCCGTGCATATTTAGGCGCCATCAAGGATGCCTTCGCGGCATATGAAATTGTAAAGGGGGTGAAGTGATGGGCAGACTTAAAAATCTCACAAGAGGCATCATCAGGGAAAATCCCGTGCTCGTGCTCGTCCTGGGCACATGCCCGACGCTGGCCGTCTCCACCCAGGCGGTAAACGCCGTCGGCATGGGTATCGCGGCCACCGCCGTTCTCATCTGCTCCAACATGGCGATCTCGCTCCTCAGGAACGTGATCCCCGACAAGGTGCGCATCCCGTGCTACATTGTCCTCATTGCCGGCTTCGTCACCATCGTCCAGATGATCGTGGAGGCCTTCGCCTATTCGCTTTATGAGGCACTGGGTATCTATCTGCCCCTCATCGTCGTCAATTGTATTATCCTGGGGCGCGCCGAAATGTACGCCAACAAGAACACCGTCGTCAACTCAGCGCTGGACGGCATCGGCATGGGTATCGGCTTCACGCTGACGCTCCTCGTCATGGCCTCCATCCGGGAGATCTTCGGCAACGGCACCTGGTTCGGCATGTCGATTCCCGTCCTCTCAACCAACAACATTTCCGTTTTGACGATGGCCCCCGGCGGCTTCGTGATCTTCGGCTGCCTCATTGCCCTCGTCAACAGAATCACAAAGGGCAAGGCGATCAAAAAGGACGAGTTCGGCTGCGCCGGCTGCCCATCGGCCGCCGCATGCGGTAAGATATCGAGCGGTCAAACCGCCTGCCCGACGGGAGGTGACGGCAAGTAATGGATTTCAGAGCTTTGATTATCATTCTGATGAGCGCCGTGCTCGTCAACAACTACGTCCTGCGCCAGTTTTTAGGCATCTGCCCGTTCCTCGGCGTCTCGAAGGATCTCAAAAACGCCACCGGCATGAGCATCGCCGTCATCTTCGTCATGCTTTTAGCCACTGCCGTCACCTGGCCGATCCAGACATATCTGCTGGACGCCAACGGGCTCGGCTACCTGCAGACGATCGTCTTCATCCTCGTCATCGCCGCCCTCGTCCAGTTGGTGGAGATCGCGCTGAAGAAGTATGTTCCGGCGCTCTACACAGCCCTCGGCGTCTACCTGCCGCTCATTACCACAAACTGCGCCGTCCTGGGCGTAACGATCGCCAATATC
>CAZJCH010000285.1:3739-3998 GCA_964544005.1 uncultured Papillibacter sp. | reverse complement strand
CGCCTCGTGAGCGGCTTGTCTGTATATCAGAATCTTAGTGTTGATATCAGGTCGACGAACCAGCGCCACAGCCAATCCATTATTCCCCCTCCTTATCATTATTTGATAACTTAAGTCTAGGAGAACCCGGCTGTAGATTCTGTTTGTTAATGTCCTAGTTATTAATTAGATTTTCTTACTTTTTGTAAAGAGGGCAAAAGGAAATGTTGATTGCGGTTATTAAATATTTATCATTCCTTATATGCGGCTTCTATGTGTT
>CAZJCH010000285.1:2049-3729 GCA_964544005.1 uncultured Papillibacter sp. | reverse complement strand
CTCCCTTCAGAAAAGAAGCCTCTTTTTAAATTAATCATGTTTTCGTTGTTGTTCACCCCGACTATATATCTGCTGAGACTATATGCCGGGCCTTTCAGTCTTTTTGTTATCGTTGCGATATCGACGGTTTTTACCGGGATCATTTTTAAAACGGGGTTGACATTAACGTTCTATGCCTCGGTTGTATCCTTCGGCGCTGCCTGCTTGGCATTCTTCTCGGCAGCCGCCGTTGTCTCCGCTTTTAGAGTATCCGTATCTATTGATGCTGGATACCGGTATCTTTTTGATATCCTTTCAATAACGGCAACCGGTTTGCTTGAATTTCTGTTCATTATCCTTCTGTTTAAAATTAGGCGGATGAAAAACGGCCTTCCGTCCTTAATGAAATTTGGTGCAAGTGACACCGGTACGTATCTCAGTATCACCATGCTACTCGCCTTTTCTTCATTCAGCATGAGCCCGGAGATCGAGCTTGTTTATATCGTTCCATTCTTTTTCCTTCTGATCTGCAGTGTGACTATCTTTTTCTGGTGGCGGCACCGGCTGACAAGAAAATACCTCGAGGATGTTAGAACGCGGGAAATGGACGCGCTGCAGATGACAATTCTGGAAAGGGACGAGGAGATCGAACGGCTGAAGCAGCACAACGAGGAGCTGGCTAAAATCATCCACAAGGACAACAAGCTGATTCCCGCCATGGAGCTGGCGGTCAGAGAGCATCTGGCGTCATCAGAAAACGAAGCCGGCGACCGGCAGGCTGCCAAAGGTATGGCGCTGCTGGCGCGGCTTGAGAGCATCTCCCGTGAGCGTGCGGGAATTATCAAAAACTACGAGGGCATGAGCAAGCGGCTTCCGCAGACCGGTGTGCTGTCCCTTGACGCGCTGATGACATATATGCTTCAAAAAGCGAAATCTCACCAAATCGATTTTGACCTGTCCGTTTCAGGCAGTATTAAGTACTTGATCGGGCATATTATTGAGGAATCGGACCTTAACACCTTGCTGGCCGATCTTATTGACAACGCGATTATCGCAACGAAGCAGTGCGGCAAAAGGTATATCCTTGTGTCAGTCGGTATATGTGATGATTTTTACCGCATCGATGTCTTCGACAGCGGCGTTCTGTTTTCCGAGGAAACGCTTTTTAATCTCGGTCTGAAGAGGACCACGACGCGTATTGATGACGGCGGCAGCGGAATCGGTTTGATGACGGCTTTTCAGATTCTTAAAAAATTCCGGGCCAGCTTTGAAATAGACGATTGCCTGAACACTAACCTGTTCTCAAAAAAAGTGTCGGTATGCTTTGACGCCCAGGGGCAGTTCAGGATAAAAACAGACCGGGATGAGGTCCTCAGCCTGCTCACCGGGCGGGCTGATATCGTCCTTATCCAGGAGACCTGAAGCACTATACATATGGTTCTGACCGCACATTGATCATACGAAAAACGGTCTGTCGAATACTGTCGAATGCTGTCGTCTCCGAGCCTCGAAACCAGCCCTTCATCTATTCGCATTAATGTATTCCTTTAAACATAATGGAATTTGGATAGTTTGACGAACAGGCTGTCATAAATATCACAAACGTTACATACATTTTGTGAATTTATTTGAAAAATATTTAAAGGAATCTGAATATAGCGCGAAGGCTGATACAGCCGCATCATGAGGCAATTTGCGATT
>CAZJCH010000285.1:0-2039 GCA_964544005.1 uncultured Papillibacter sp. | reverse complement strand
GCATCGTTTAAAATATGATTTGTGTTTAACGCATTAACATGAGGATAAAATTAGGAGTGATGGAAAAAACATGGAAAACCTCTACTGGGTAAGCCTTGCAGCCAGCGTCATTGCTCTGCTCTTTGTTCTGTATCAAAGCAAAAAGGTGCTTGCCTTCCCCGAGGGCAACGAATTGATGCAGAAGATCTCAAGGGCAGTCCGCACCGGTGCCAATGCATTTCTCAAACGTCAGTACAAGACAGTCGCAGTCTTCTTCGCGTTCATGTTCGTTGTCCTGTGCATTATGGCAGCGTTCAAGCTTTTGACGTGGTATGTGCCGTTTGCCTTCATCACGGGCGGCTTCTTCTCCGGCCTCTCGGGCTTTATCGGCATGAGAATCGCCACCCGCGCCAACTGCCGCACGGCGGCCGCCGCGCAGGAAGGCCTCAACCGCGGCCTGCGCATCGCTTTCTCGGCCGGTACTGTCATGGGCTTTACGGTCGTCGGCCTCGGTCTTCTGGACATCTCATTATGGTATGCCATTATGAAGCTTGTCTTCCGCGAATCCCTTGAAACCATCACCGCTGCGATGATCACCTTCGGTATGGGCGCGTCCTCCATGGCGCTCTTCGCGCGTGTGGGCGGCGGTATTTTCACCAAGGGCGCCGACGTCGGCGCCGATCTCGTCGGCAAGGTCGAAGCCGGTATCCCCGAGGACGATCCCCGCAACCCCGCCGCTATCGCCGATAACGTGGGTGACAATGTCGGCGATGTGGCTGGCATGGGCGCCGATCTCTACGAATCCTATGTCGGTTCCATCGTCAGCACCTGCGCCCTCGGCGTTTTAGCCTTCAATAAAATTCCCTCCGTCGACCGCATTTTTGCCGTTGCGATTCCGCTCATCATCGCGGCCATCGGTGTGATCTGTTCCATCATCGGGACCTATCTCGTCAAGACAAAGGAAAACGCCGACCAGGGAACCCTGCTGAAGGCCCTGCGCCGCGGCACGAATTTCTCCGCCATCGCCATCGCCGTCATTTCGTTCTTTGTGGTGTGGCAGATACTGGGAATCCAGTTCTACGGCATCTGGCTGGCCCTCATAGCAGGTCTGTTCGCCGGTGTTCTTATCGGATTTTTCACCGAGTATTTTACATCCGATACGTATAAGCCGACCAAAAAACTGGCGGCTGCCTCCGAGACCGGCGCCGCAACCATGATCATCAGCGGCGTAGGCCTGGGCATGCTCTCCACCGCCTTGCCCGTCATCATTGTGGCCGCTGCTATTATTGTCGCTTTTTTCTGCTCGACGATCGGTTATGCCGGGAATTTGCAGCTTGGCCTCTATGGTATCTCCCTCGCTGCTGTCGGCATGCTCTCCACGCTGGGCATCACGCTTTCCACCGACGCATACGGCCCTATTGCCGATAACGCCGGCGGCATTGCTGAAATGGCTCACCTCCCGAAGGAAGTCCGTGAGCGTACGGACGCCCTGGACTCTCTCGGCAACACGACAGCCGCCACCGGTAAAGGCTTTGCCATTGGTTCAGCAGCGCTGACCGCCTTGGCTCTCATTGCCAATTTTGTTGAAAAAATGGACGCCGCCGGCGGTACGCCCAGCCTGTCCCTAATGGATCCCAAGGTCCTCGTGGGTATTCTCATCGGTGTCTGTCTGCCGTTCGTTTTCTCTGCGCTGACTATGAACGCTGTCGGCCGTGCAGCCCAGAGCATCGTCATGGAGGTCAGACGCCAGTTCCGTGAAATCACCGGTCTTATGGAGGGTAAAGCGGATCCCGATTATGCGAAATGTGTCGATCTCTGCTCCAAAGCCAGCCTGAAGGAAATGATCATCCCCACCCTTCTGGCCATCGCTAGCCCTATTGTCGTCGGCCTTATTCTCGGCGGCTCTGGTGTTGTCGGACTCCTGTGCGGCGCCCTCGCATCCGGCTTTGTCCTCGCCATTTTTATGGCAAACTCCGGCGGCGCCTGGGACAATGCCAAGAAATATATCGAGTCCGGCAAGCATGGCGGCAAGGGCTCCGAGCAGCACAAGGCCGCTGTCG
>CAZJCH010000284.1:0-4031 GCA_964544005.1 uncultured Papillibacter sp. | reverse complement strand
CATTTTCAACCCGCTCGGGCTTGACCAGAACGACCTGGAGCTGAGCCGTCGCGTGGATATTGACAACCTTATTGCTGTCGCGCCGCTCATCAAACCCGCCATAAGAGCTCCTCGCCTGAGCCGGTGTTTTCGGTGTGATGGGGATCTCCTCCGAAGCCTTCGGTTTGAAATCCTCAAACTCGTCGTCGTCATCGTCATAAGGCCTCGTCAGCTTCTTCAGTTCATTAAAAAATCCCATGAGCGTACCCCCCTTTGTGTACAAATTATCAATACTGCCGGCCTCCGAATATCGCCGTTCCTACACGAACCATATTCGCGCCGGCGCCAATTGCTTCAATATAACTGTCACTCATGCCCATTGACAGAAAATGCATAGAGATATTATCGTATTTTTTTGCTCTTATGTCAACAAAAAGGTTGTACATTTCATCGAAATAATTACGATTTTCACTGAACATTCCATCAGCAGGCGGTATACCCATCAGCCCTTGAACAAATATTCCCGGAAAGTTGGATGCCTGTTCCAGTATTTCCGGTAATTTCTCCTTAAAAACGCCGGATTTGTTCGTTTCCCGACCGATGTTAACCTCAATCAATATGCTTTGCTTTATTCCCAGGTTAACCGCTCTGTTGCTGATAAGCGCGAGGAGCTCTGCGGTGTCCACTGATTGGATCATATCGCAGAGCCCGACAATCTGACGGACTTTATTTGACTGAAGATGCCCGATATAGTGGAGTTTCGTTCCTTTGTAGGCGCCCTCGTCGTTTTTTTGCAGCATCTCCTGTACTCTGTTCTCACCAACGGCGTCAACACCGGCGTCAATCGCTTCCCGTACTTTTCCGGCGGAATTCATTTTTGCCGCGGCAACGAGCGTTATGTCGCCCGGTCGCATTCCGTGCTTGAGGGCCGCCTCGCCGATCATCTCGCGCACGCGCCGAATATTGTCGGCAATCGTCATCGTCCCACCACCTTGCCGTCGTAAAGATCTTTGCCTTTCACGATGATATCGGACCCCTCGCGCAGGACCGTACTGTTTTCCGTCCCGTCCATAACAATAAAGCTATCACCGTTTTCGCTTAATATGTCGACATATACCTTTTCGGCTTGCAAGCCCGCCAGAAGATAGATATATGCCTTATCTCCATAATCGCCGCTCTCGTAATAGACGGCTTCCATGGGGACCAGAAGCCCGGAGTAAGCGCTGAATTCGACCTGTGCCGTCAACGATCGAAGGTTGGTCATATCGGAAACGCCGCGCTTGGCCGAGAAGACAACGACACACTGACCGTTTTCCTCAGCGCCGATACTCTCTATTTTCATATCGAGCCGCTCGTTATACGTTTTTATAAACTGCACAGCAACCGATATCCTGCCGTCAAGCTTTCGCGCGTCCGAAGCGTCCAATACGGCGGCATAATGCCATGTGATACCTGTTATCAGCTTGCCGAGAGCCGTTCCGTCTGTGTTCGGCGACGTGCCGAAAAGCGCCTGGAGGGATGACGGCGTCATGTCGTCGGTCAGCATGTCGGGGCCTATGGCTTCAAATCCGTCGATGCCGGCAGAAAACACACCGCTCACGGGGGCATAGACGGTGCTTGTGCCGGTGTTTTCCGACAGCAGGCCTGCGAGCCTCTCCTTCAGTGCCGACAGCTCCGCATCAGAAAACGTATGCGCAGCGTTTGTAAAAATCGTCTTCTTGATGCTGAGCGTCAGCGCTTCCAGATTTCTGAGATCCTTGTGCTGAATGGCATCTGAAAGCGCAAGCAAGCCGGTCTTCGCGTCCTCGTTTTTCTCAGCCGATAAAGACGAATCCGATTCCGCTTCTTTGATTTGAAGCTGAAGCGCACGAATCTCACTGGCTCTCTGCATCGCCGATTCTCCCTCGTAGTGGACGGCGACAGCTTGTCCCGAGGCCAGTTTTTCACCTTCTCCGGCTATAAGTGTCACAGCGCTGCCGCTGCCCGTTAAAACAGTCTCGCTGCGGATAATAAAGCCCTCTGCACTTCCGCACTCTTCTACCGTAAACCTGACAGCTGGCGCTGTTACAAGCGTTTTGTTTGCCTTATCAAAGACATAAAGGCCGACATAGGCCGCTACCGCGATGAACAGCACAATTGACATCAGCTTTATAACGAAATCATTGCGCCGCATGCTCCATCATCCCTTTCAAAGCGCCGGTAAATCGGCGAAGCGCCGCTTCTTCTCTCTGGCCCGGCAAAATTCTCACCGGCTAGGTCCCATTGATTTCTCCTCCCGACATCAGGCTGATTGTCCGGGACGGTATGATTGTCGAAATCGCATGCTTATATATAAGCTGCTGCTTACCTTCTGAATCCAGTACGACGGTGAAGCTGTCAAACCCTGTGACCATCCCGCGGAGCTGAAACCCATTAACCAGAAAAACTGTGACCTGCTGCTTGTTTGTCCTTGCCTGATTGAGAAAAATGTCCTGTAAATTCTGTATCTTTGCCATATTTGCCGTCCTTTCTTTCTGTGACGGCGTCAATATCGTAGCATATTCCGCCGTCTCTTTCAATTTTGTTTTCAGACGGCTCCATTGTAACCAATATCTTCCAAATACTTTGTCGAAATTTGCAACCCGTTATCAAAATCGGGCTCTTTTTCCCACATAATCCAGCGGACAGACTTATCCCGGCGAAGCCATGACAGCTGGCGTTTCGCGTAGCGCCGGGACTCCATTTTAATACGTTCAACAGCCGTTTCAAGGTCCTCGTTATCCAGCAGGACGCCGGTCAGCTCCTTGTAGCCGATGGCCTGCATGGCCGTATGTTCGCGCGTCAGACCCATCTCAATGAGCCCTCTGACTTCATTGAGCAGACCGTCTTTCATCATCGCATCGACCCGTCGGTTGATGCGATCATAAAGGTCTGCTCGTTCAGAAAAGGACAGAGCGATGACGCACGCTTCATAACGCGGCGGTGTTTTTCTCGTGATTTCGTCGTGTTCGGTCATCGTCATTCCCGTTGCTTCATAAATCTCCAGCGCCCGGACAATCCTTTTTTTATCATTGCTGTGCAGCCGCTCGGCACATATTTGATCGACGGCACGCAATTCGTTCAGCATGGCCTCGCCGCCGAGGCTGTCATAGCGCTGGGACAGCACGTGGCGGACGCGCTCATCGCCCATGGCCGCGAATTCCCTGCATGAAATAAGGGATTCGATATAGAGACCCGTGCCGCCGACAATGATGGGAAGCTTCCCTCTGCAGAGAATGCTGTCAACGCATCTGGAAGCGTCGCGGACGTATCTTGAGACGGAGTAGTTTTCAAATGGGGAGACGATGCCAATCATATGGTGGGGAACGCTCGCCATTTCATCGGTTGCGGGCTTAGCCGTGCCGATATCCATGTGTTTGTATATTTGCATGGAATCGGCGGAGACGATCATGCCGCCTGTCTTCTTCGCAAGCGCAATCCCCAGCGCTGTCTTGCCCGTGGCTGTCGGGCCTGTGATGACAACGATTTTCGGTAACATAGGAATCCTCCGGTATAGCCTTTATCCATTATGCTATGTGCGCTTGAAGTTCCTGTCAAGCATGGTTTTTGTCAGCTCCATAGCCACGGGCCGACCGTGGGGGCAGTACCGAATCTCGCCGGTCAGGACTCTGTCGATCAGCGCTTCCAGTTCGCGCGGCTCGGAACGGCGGCCTGCCTTGATTGCCGCTTTGCAGGCGACAGAGTGAAGGATTTCATCCATAATAAGCCCCTCATCCGGCGTACCGCCCCGGCGGAATATGCGTACCATTTCTCCAAGCAAGCCCTCGATATCAGCCATATCAATATCGGCAGGGATTTCCCGGACGGCAAGGGACGTTTCTCCGAAGGCTTCTATCGAAAAACCAAGCTTTTCAAAAATGGAGCTGTTTTCTAAAATCAGCGCCGTATCCTCCTGCCCCAGATCAATAACGACGGGATCAATAAGGGTTTGTGACATGGTCACTTGTTTTTTATTTTTCAACATGTCAAAATGTATGCGTTCATGTGCGGCATGCTTGTCAATGAGCCACAGT
>CAZJCH010000283.1:0-4047 GCA_964544005.1 uncultured Papillibacter sp. | reverse complement strand
CGAGCCGAAGACGGCGCCGAAGCCGCCCTTGGCCGCCACATTGTCGTTGGATGTGGTGATGGTCGCGTTGCGCATCAGGTTCTCCCCCGCCGGGCCGATCACGATACTCTTGACATTTTTCCCGTGGAGCTCCTCCAGCTTCTTCTGCGCCGGGTGCACAAGAAGGCCCCAGAGGGGGTCGGCGGAGAGAAACTCAATCTTGTCATCTTCTATATATAAATATGTATGCTCGGCAGCTTTCCCCTCCAGGATAAAGCCGTCGTAGCCGGCGAATTTCAGCTCCGCGCCGAACCAGCCGCCGATGCCGCTCCAGGTGTACTGCTCCGGCCAGCTGTTGGGCGAGATGCCTGTAAAGACGGTCCTGCCGCCGGTGGGGATGCCTGTCGCCGTCGTCGGGCCGGTCATATAAATAATCTTGTTTTCCGGGTCGAAGGCCTTTGTGCCGGGCTCCACCTCGTCCCAGAAGATCCTGTTGCAGACGGCACGTCCACCGATATATTTCGGGACGTATTTCGTCGTTGGTATGATTTCGACTGTTTTATCGGTCAGATTAATTCGGGCGATCTTGCCCACATATCCGTAAAGCTTATCCGCCATCTTATTTCGCCTCCTTATATAAAGGCGCGGCGACCGAGTCGTTACTCAAGCCGATGCACCGCACGGGGCACCACTCGATGCAGGCCGGCCCCTCCGGCCGCGTCCGGCAGAGGTCGCATTTTTTTGCCTTCCGCTTCGACTTGTCAGAAGATTTGACCATGTTGATGCGGGTTGGCGTAAAGACGCAGGCCTTTGCGCAAAGTCCGCAGCCGATGCAGGCGTCCTCGTCAACGTAAACGATATTGTTTTCATCAATTTTCATGGCCTCGCCTTTTTTCGGGCAGGTGTCATAACAGGGGTGATCGCTGCACTGCTGGCAGGTCAAAACCGTATGTACCATCGATCTGTTGTCCCGCGTGACGAATAATCTGTTGTGACAAGGGCTGACGAGCCTGTCGTGCGTCAGGGTACAGACGACCTCGCAGGAGGTACAGCCGGCGCAGAACGAATAGTCCGGCGAATACTGGACGATATGATTGCCGTAGGTCCTTTTTGTTTTATCTTCCATATGCGGCCTCTTTCATGTTATTTGTAATAAGTATATCGGCGCCAAAATCGGCTGTCAATGTGAATATGCACAGTCCGCGCCGCCAAAATCCGTAAGTTTACAACTTTACATTGATTTTAAGGTCAATTATACTTATGGTATATTTTTATAACCTTTTGGCAGTGCCGATATAAAAGGACGCCTTATATTGATCAAAGGAGAAACGATGATGGGAAGACTTGAAGGTAAAATCGCAGTTGTGACCGGCGCTGGTTCGGGGATCGGCCGGGCGACAGCCATTATGTTCGCCAAGGAGGGCGCCAAAGTCGTCTGCGCCAACCGCAATAAGGATGATGGGGCGGAGACGCTGCGCGGCATCAAGGCTGTCGGCGGCGAGGGCATTTTTGTTTCGACCGATGTCCGCAAAAAGAGCGACATTAAGAACCTCCTGAAAGCTACACTCGACACCTACGGCGATGTGACGACGCTCTTCAACAATGCGGGTATCCTTGTCCACAAGCCGTATCTTGAGCATGACGACGAGGATCTGGCGAAGGTATATGAAACGAATTTCCGCGGTTACTACTGGATGATGCAGGCCTTCCTGCCCGCCCTTGTGAAGAACGGCCACAGCTCCATCACAAACGTCGCGTCCATTTCTGTCATGAAGCCGGAGTCGGAGGCTTATATTTACGGTGCCTTCAAGGCCGCCATCAACAAGATGACCCGGGACATGATCCGTGAGTTTTCACCCCAGGGCGTCCGCCTGAATGTCATCTGCCCCGGCCCTGTCCAGACAAACCTGACCCCGGAATGGGTCCGTAACAATCCCGAAGTCCAGAAGCAGATCCAGATGGAGGTCTGCCCTGTCGGCCGCCTCGGTCACCCGGATGATATCGCTTATGCCGCCGTATGGCTCGCATCCAACGAAGCCGACTGGGTTACCGGCAGCACCATCGTCATCGACGGCGGCGCGTGCAATATGGGGTAATTCCTTGCATAATAACAGCTTTTTGCACTGTTTTTGTCCCATTTTTGACGAGAATTGATATCATTTTGGTGTAAAATAGCGCGTATTTTTGTTACAGAAATATTAATAATTATGCAAAAGTGTTAACAGAACGACGCTCCCGAAACCGCCAGCCGTTGCAGTTACTTGGTTTTTATTTTCTTTGTGCAATATGACATATATGCTATATATTTTTTTAGCGCTTCATCTGTCACGGCTGCCTTCAAGGCATACCCATATTATACCACGGAAAGCGTTACATTGAAATATTCTGTCCACCCTACTTGAGCAGAAAAACAGATTTTACTTTGATGATGGCTTCCGGATAAACTTAATGGGGCTACAGCGATTTTTGGTTGCTGCAGCCCCATTTTTTGTATGCTTATATCAAGTCCAGTTGGTTTTGCTTTCGACGAGGATATCGGCCGTCCCCTTGTGTTCTAGCCTGCAAACCGCTCAAATGCGGCCGGTATGATGATTTGCACAGGATAGCTTGGCGGGATACCTTCCCATGTGCGGATTAACAATGAATTGTTTTCTAACCAGGAAAGCTTATTTGGAGTTATCGGTACATCTGTTTTGAATATCTTAACAGCCTCAAACGAACCGTCGTCAAGGCGGATTTGATACAGCGTCGTCTTTTCAAAGCAAGCCTGCGTCCATTCGCCGCCGTCGCCGAATACGGCGCACAGCAGGGATTTACCGTCCGGCGCGAAGGTCGCCGCGGTCGCTATCACAACATCTGGACGCAGTGCTTTATCCGTAAACGGGTCGACAAGCTCGCTGTTTTTCAAATCATATAAGAATACATTGTGGCAGGGGATCCACTCTCTGCCCGTTACAGGGGATTTAGCCGAGCTTGGGTCGTCCTGCGGGAAAACCGGGTCGTCAGCCGTGGGTATATCGTTGTAATAAAACCGCTGATCATTTGCTGTAAGGCACGCCCAGCGTCCGTCGGGCGAAATCTGCACAGACGAAAACAGCGATGTGTACGGGTGAATATTATCTTCACGTATCTCCTGCATGTTCAGCAAGCAGACCGGCGGCGTTTTCCCTCCGTCGAGTTTCGCTGTGTAAAAACCTGACATCTCAAGATCGCCAACACAATCCGTGCTGAAATACACAGATTCTCCGTATATCATATAATCATAGACAAAAACAAGTCCCCCATCGGCTGACAGGTCAGACAACAGTTCCTCCTTGCCGGTCTTCAGGTTCATACCCATAAGACGAGCAATTAACTTGCTGTTCGAGTCTATTTCCCAGCGAATGAAGCTGATGTTATCGTTATCAACCCATTGCGGCAATAAGTTGTGACTCCCACGATCATCAGAACTGGTCAGCTTTTTAAACATCTGCTTTGAGAAATCCACAAGATAGATATTTGAATGGGTTTCGCGGAAGTAAGATCTCGTATTGATCCCAATTGTGATAATCGCCCGCGTCTCATCCTTGCTCCAGGCAACGCCATCTTCCCGGGCCACACCCAGTATGCTGCTCAGCTCAAGGTTTGCGTCGGCGTCAACTTCAATACTGCTTGTCTTTGTATAGACGCCGTTCTGATTGGTAAAAACATATAAACAGGCAGGGAGATAGCCAAGACGGTTTGGTATATCTGCGGCGCACGATTGCCTAATGTTCTGCGTTATTTGATCCGCCGCGAGTATGTATTTGCCCGAAGGCGAGACGGAAATTATAGATAAATATAAATCTTCAATATCACCTATAACGCCTGAATCAAATTCCCATTTTGCAGTTTCGATTGTGCGCGTATCCGGTGCTTCTTTCGGCCAATAGTCAGTATTTTTACTAAAAAAGATAAAAAATACGGCTGCAATAACGACCACTAAACCAGCAGCGATTATCATTGTGCGTTTGTGGCTCTTCTTCTTCACAACCTTGGTTGGAGGCGTTAGGGGTTGCTGTGTCGGCGCTGCGGCTGTCGATTGGTACG
>CAZJCH010000282.1:0-4051 GCA_964544005.1 uncultured Papillibacter sp. | reverse complement strand
GGCATATCGCCCGGACCCCGCTTTCCCCCGACAAATAATCACCGACGCCGATCTCAGGGCGCTCAAATCTCCCGTGGTAATCGCTGCCGCCGGTCAGGAAAAGGTGATATTGACGGGCATATTCCTTGATGACATTTTTGTCGCGCTCACTGTGGGACGGGTGATTGAGTTCAAGTCCTCCAAGGCCAAGCCGGACGAGCTCCGGGATCATAAAGAAATTCTGCTGCTGTCCGGGATGTGCGAGGACGGCCTGACCGCCCGCTTTACTGATCGACGCGACAGCCTCAAGCGCATCAATATACGGGATATCGAAATGGCAGATGCCCTTATTCTTAAAGGTATTGTTAAAAAAAGAACCGAACATCTCGTCCGTCTGCCCGGTTGCAACAAGATAATCCATCACATGCTGCTTATACAGATATTTCCCGTCGGCCGGTTTCAATTTTTCAATATTAATTTCAAAGCCGTGATCCTGCAAAACTGTAATCTGCCTCAGCGTATTCCGGTGGCGCGCTTCCAAAAGCGGCTGCGTCAGCGCCGTGACGATTTCAGGTTCAACAATATTGTAACCGAGAATGTGGACATGCCGGCCGCTGCCTTTATCGACAGCCGAAATTTCCAGCCCCGGAATAATCATCAGCTTATCGCTTTTCGGGGTTTGCGCGATATGTGAAAACGTGTCATGGTCGGTGATGGCGATTGCATCGAGCCCCTTGGCCTCAGCCATTTCAATGATCTCGGGGATCGTCGCGCATCCGTCGGAAACTGTGGTGTGTATATGCAAGTCGGCTTTCATTCTCAATACGTACTCTCAATCTCTTTTATCTTTTTAAACAACATACTGTTGACGGGTGTATCGACACCGTGCTTTTTGGATAACGTCAGGATAGTTCCTCCGAACATCTCGATTTCGCTCAGACGCTTTGCCTCGACGTCCTGCTGCATGGAGGTTTTGCCTTTGGGATTCAGTCCGCCGATCACATTGAGCCAGTAGGTGATATCGTCCGGTGTCAATGTGACGCCCTCCTTCTCGGCCAGCACGGCGACTTCCTCCATGGCTGCGATCATCAGCTGTCTTATCGGGCCGTCCTTCTGCAGCCCCTCGTAGCCGCAGAGATAAACGGCCGTCACAGGATTACAACCGGCGTTGAGCATAAACTTGCTCCATTGATGACGTTTCATATCACGGCTGATCTCATAAGCGATCCCTGTTTTTGTGAAAAACTGCGCCACGGCGGTGACTTTCCGAGAGCATATCCCGGATTCCCTGTCGCCGATAAAGAGATAGCCCCTGTTGTGGTACGTCAGGCCGTTTCCGACTTTGACGGCGTCCATCCCCTGGGAAACGCACAGAAGCACCTTATCCATCCCGTAAACACGCCCGATGATCTCCTCGCTGTCGATGCCGTTTAAAAGGGAGAGGATAATCGTCTCCGGACCCACTTGATTACTTATCGCAGCCACCGCGTCATGAAGACCGTTATATTTGACGGCCACCATAATCAAGTCCGCCGGAGCGGCAGGCGCGTCCGGCCTGACATAATTAAAACCGCAGCGCTCGCCGTTGGCAAAAATTCCTTCGCGTTCATAACGGCGGATACGGATTTCATCTGCGATAATCTTCAGCTGAGTTTTTGAAAGGTGTTTTGAGAGCTGATGCGCATACAGCACGCCAAGCGCGCCAAGGCCGATAAGCGAAACACTTTTGATTTCCATTCCAAATCACCATATAACCAGACTTATGATATAGTATCCGGGAAGCTCGCTTTCATCCGTGCATAAATGCCGGGAATGACCCGTTCGGCATTCAAGGGCTTAAGGCTGC
The DNA here is from genome assembly GCA_964544005.1 of uncultured Papillibacter sp. Taxonomy (GTDB): domain Bacteria; phylum Bacillota; class Clostridia; order Oscillospirales; family Oscillospiraceae; genus Sporobacter. The sequence goes on along the minus strand of CAZJCH010000282.1, from coordinate 2,226 downwards.
TGTCCGTAAACGCGTGCAGCGTCTCCCCGGTGGCCAGCAGCTCGTTTGTATTCATATTGATAACCTCGTACGATAGGATGAGCCGGACGCGGGAGAGCGCCTTCAGGCTGGTAATGACGGCGATTTCATCCTCATACCGCGCAGGGCTTTTAAACCGGCAGGTGATCTCATACAGAGGCAGCATCACGCCCTTGGCCTCAACCTCCGAGTATGAGACGCCCGCCTGCTTCAGAAACTCCGTTCTCCCGGCTTCAAACCAGACGGCATAATTCGAATGGTGAGCGATTCCCATTTGATCCGTCTCGGCATATCGCACTGTCAGTCTTGTTTCAGTTTTCATCAATGAATACTCCTTAGGACATGTACTCTTATCATTCTATAATTTCGATGTTGAAATTTCAACAAAAATAACCCTGAAACAAGCGTTTCAGGGTTATGATGCTATAAAAACTCAGCCGATGATCCGTTTTGCACCGTACCAGGTCTTCGTATACCAGGAGCTGTCGAGGCTGCTCAGAATGACGCCGGTTGATTCCGTCGACGCGTTGACGAACATGCCGTCGCCGTAATATAAGCCGACATGCGTGACGGAACGTCCGCCGTTTCTGGAGAAGAAAACGAGGTCGCCGGGCTGCAGCTCGGCTCTGCTGACCGAAACGCCGTTGTTCCGATATTGTTGTGAGGCGGTCCTTGAAATAGAATACCCAAACTGTTTATAGACATAAGACGTCAGGCCTGAGCAGTCGAAGCCGCCGGATTTTGGTGACGCTGAACCGTAGATATATTTATATCCGACAAACTGACGGGCGAACTCGGCGATTTCCTGCCCTTCTGTGGACGCTGCAGAGAAAGCGGAGGCGATAGCGGATTCTGAAGTAAGCGTCATAAAGTCTGAGCGAATGTAGCCTGTTAAACCATTATACTGCGTTTTGTACCAGCCATTATTGATCCCGATGATGCGTATGGCTGTACCGGCTGGATATGTACCGAGAACAGAATCCGATATGGAGGGAGCGCTTCGTATTCGGATGTCGTCACCGGTCAAAACGCCTGCGGCATTGAAGTTCTTGACTGTTTCGACGTCTGATATGTACATCGCGGCAACATAACCGTCAATACCGCCGCTATTAATGTGATACCAGTCATCACTTAATTTTTCTAAAATAACAACTGTGTCTCCGTTGCGGATCGTCGCCAGAACAGATCCGTTCGTCGTGGGGCCCGTTCTCACATTGAGTGCAGAGGCGGCCACCTTGCCTGCGCCATATGCTGGCGAGACCGCTGCCGATGCATGAATAAGCAGGACAGCCGTTAAGACGGACAACAGGAAAATTAGGATGAGCAGTTTCTTATAACTTTTCATTGAAGTTCCTTTCCAATATGATGCCAAGTGGAAAAAATATTATTCTCAACCAATTGTAACCGATTTGTAATCAGTTTGTCAACAGTTGTAATTTAGCAAATTTTGTCTCGTTTGTGTATAATACATCATACAATTAATTTAAGCTTTTTCTTGCAACCTGCTCATAATGAAGAGTATAGTAGTAAAAGCATACTGAAAGGGTGAGGAAAATGTATGACAATATACTGGATGTCATTGGACATACGCCGCTCGTCAAGATCAATCGATTGAACCCAAAGCCGCATGTACCGCTGTACGCAAAGCTGGAGGGCTTCAACCCAACCGGCAGTATCAAAGACAGAATCGCACTTAAGATGATTGAGCAGGCCGAAGAGAGCGGCGCGCTCACAAAAGGTAAAACGATCATTGAGCCCACCTCTGGTAATACCGGTATCGGCCTTGCCATGATCGGTGCAGTGAAGGGATACAATGTCGAGATCGTCATGAGCGCCGCCGTTTCCATAGAACGACGTAAAATGATCGAGGCTTTCGGGGGTAAAACAACGCTGACAGACGCGTCCGAGGGAACCGACGGTGCAATCCGCAAAGCCCATGAGCTTGTCACGATGTATCCGGACAAATACTTTATGCCGAACCAGTTTTCCAACGAATACAATAAACTCGCACATTACTACACAACATCAAATGAGATATGGGACGACACCAAAGGACGTGTGACCCACTTTGTCTCCGCGCTTGGGACTTCCGGGACGATCATGGGCGTCGGAATGGGGCTCAAGAATAGAAACCCGAATATTCAGATTATCGAAGCGCAGCCCGTGAAAGGGCACTATATTCAAGGACTTAAAAACATGCAGGAGGCG
>CAZJCH010000281.1:0-4051 GCA_964544005.1 uncultured Papillibacter sp. | reverse complement strand
GTGGAGCTTGACTTCTGATGGAACATGTACCGGTGCTCCTAAAGGAATGTATAGAGGGCCTCGCCATCAAGCCGGACGGCATCTACATCGACGGTACGCTCGGGCGCGCCGGGCATTCTCTTGAAATCGCACAAAGGCTCGGAAGGGGCAGGCTTATCGGGATAGACAAGGACGAGGCAGCCATCGCAGAAGCGGGTAAGCTCCTGGGCGGATTCGGCGATAAGGTGACGCTCGTGCGGGGGGATTTCAGGGACCTCGGCGCTATACTTGACGGACAGGGTATTCCCAAAGCAGACGGGATGCTCTTCGACCTTGGGGTGAGTTCGCCCCAGCTCGACGACGCCGCGCGCGGCTTCTCCTATATGGCGGACGCACCGCTGGATATGAGAATGGATAAAAACGCGGCGCTCAGTGCCTATGACATTGTCAACGAGTGGACGGAGAGCGAGCTGAAAAGCATCCTGTTTAAATACGGGGAGGAGCGGTACGCGCCGCGCATCGCAGCCTCAATCGTTAAAAAACGCGATAATAAAAAGATTGAATCGACGCTGGAGCTTGTCGATATCATACGTTCGGCGATACCGGGGAAAGCGCTCCGGGAAAAGCAGCATCCGGCGAAAAGGAGCTTTCAGGCGATACGCATCGCTGTTAACGATGAGCTCGGCGCCATCGAAGAGATGCTCAGGACGGCGCCGGACAGGCTCAATATAAAAGGCAGGCTGTGCGTTATCAGCTTTCAGTCGCTGGAGGACAGACTCGTCAAAAACGCGATCGCAAAAAGGGAAAAGGGCTGTACATGCCCGCCTGACTTTCCGGTCTGTGTCTGCGGTTTCGTCCCGACGCTGCGGAATATCACAAAAAAGCCCGTTTTACCAGGCCCGGAAGAACTTGAACATAACACGAGGTCAAGAAGCGCTAAGCTCCGTATCGCGGAGAGGATCTAGAAAGGAAATTGACAATGGCAACACGTTCAGCGACCGTCAGATATGCATCGCGAAGCGCCGTCTCCGGCAGCAACGCGTATGACTTGAATAGGATCAGAGCGTACTCGGCTGAGCCTGAAAGGATCCCTTTCACAAAACCAGTCCGGCAGCCGCCGGTCAAGGCGGAGCCGAAGCCTGCCCAAAGGACGGCGCCGAAACCGGCGCACAGGGCGCAGAAAGCTTACGGCGTTTCGCTTTTCGCGATCACCGGCTTTATTGTCGTGGCGGTCATGATGGTTTTTGTACTGCTGGCGCATGTCAGATACAATGAGGTGACGTCGGAGACCGTCCGGCTGCAGGAAAGGCTGGAGGAGCTGACGGAACAGGAAAGAAAGCTGAAAATTGATTATGAGAACACATTTGATGTCTTCGCTGTTGAGCAGTATGCCACGAATGTGCTGGGCATGACGAAACCGGACGAAAGCCAGATGGGCTCCGTGCAGTTAACGGTCAGCGATAAGGCCGTCGTCGTGAGCGCGGAGGATGAGGAAACCGTTGTGTCGGAGAGTATGGTGACATTCCTTGTTTCTTTGGTGTCATATTTCAAATAAATGCCTTAATATAATGCTTTAACGGTAAATCTGCAGCGGCAGCCATTCTGCTTGCATATTAAGGGGATCGCAATGTCTGAAAAACAGCATAACAGAAAAAAACAGGATAGAAACGCAGGCCTCAAGCCGAACAAAATGATACTGCGCCGCACACTCATGCTTATGGCCGTGTGCGGTATCGTTGCATTTATTGTTCTCGCTGTCAAACTGTACGATATACAGATTATCGATCATGACAAATACGAGGGGCTGGCCGTCGAGCAACAGACAAGGGAAGCAAAGGTGTCGGCCGCCCGCGGTACGATCTACGATACCAACGGAAAAGTGCTCGCCATGAGCGCGTCCGTCGAGACGGTTTTCATCAGCCCCTTAGAAATCGATAATTATGATGAAGACAAGGAACTCATCGCCAGCGGTTTGTCGTCGATTCTTGGCGTCGACAAAGATAAGATACTGGCAAAAATGGAGGACACGAATTCCCAGTATAAAACGATCAGAACAAAAATCGAAAAAGAGCTGTCGGATCAAGTGCGCCAGTTTATCAAAGATAATAAGCTGAAGAGCATACATCTGGAGCCGGACTCGAAACGGTATTATCCGAACAGCACACTGGCGGCGCATGTCCTCGGCTTTGTCGGCGACGAGAACCAGGGCGGGGGCGGCTTGGAGTACCAGTACAACTCCTACCTGCAGGGGACGGACGGCAGGATTATCCGGCTGAAAAACGCCAGGGGTACGGATATGCTGTTTGCGGATTTCGAGGATTATTACGACGCGAAAAACGGAAACGACGTCACGCTGACGATCGACTCCACGATTCAGTATTATGTCGAGAAGTATCTGGCGCAGGCGATAAAGGATTATGATGTCCAAAACGGCGGCATGTGCCTTGCGATGAATCCGAAAACGGGCGAATTGCTCGCGTTGGCCAGCTTCGGAGATTACGGGAGCTTTGATCCGAACAATTACGCGTCTCTGGCCCCGGAGGTTCTCGCTGAAATCGAACTGATCGAGGACCCTGAAGCGCGCAAGCAGGCGGTATCGGACGCTCTGAACGCGCTTTGGAGGGATAAGGCCATATCCGACACCTATGAGCCCGGCTCGGTGTTTAAAATTATCACGTGCGCCACAGCGCTCGAGGAAAACGTCGTGAAGCTGGACGATACCTTCTACTGCGGCGGCTCCGTGGATGTCGTCGGCCGCACAAAGCCGGTTAAATGCTGGAAGACCCCGGGGCACGGCTCGCAGACGCTCGTTCAGGCGATGCAGCATTCCTGCAACGTCGCCCTTGTCAATATCGGGCTGAAAATCGGCGGCGACCTGTTCTATGATTATCTCGAGGCTTTCGGTTTCTTTGACAAGACAGGTGTTGATCTCCCGGGCGAGAGCAAGCCGATCTGGTGGCCGAGACAGGATTTTGCCAATCCGAAAAACCAGTCGTCCCTGGCGGCCACAGCCTTCGGCCAGACCTTTACAATCACGCCGATCCAGCTCGTCTCGGCCGTTTCGGCTGTCGTCAACGGCGGCAATCTGATGCAGCCTTACATCGTCAAACAGATTACGGATGCAGATGGGAATGTCGTTCTTGCCAACGAGCCGACGGCAGTCCGTCAGGTCATCAGCGCCCAGACGTCGCAGACAATGTGCGATATCCTGGAGCAAGTTGTCGGCGGCAAGGAGGGCACGGGCAAGAACGCCGCTGTTCCCGGTTATAAGATCGGTGGCAAGACGGGCACCTCGGTGGATACAACACTCGAGGCGACGACAGGCAAGAAGGACTACACCGTATCCTTCTGCGGTATCGCGCCGATGGACGATCCTCAGATCGTGCTCCTGCTGCTGCTGGATAATCCCACCGACAAATCAAAGGTATTTATAAGCGGCGGCAACATGGCAGCCCCCGTCGTCGGGCGCATCCTGTCGGAAATCCTGCCATACCTCGGCGTTGAACCGGAATACACGGAAGAAGAAAAAAAGAATCTGGATGTCGCTGTCCCAAAGCTTGTCGAAAAGAGCATTGAGGAAGCGTCCCAATTGCTAAAAAAGCAAGGCCTGACGGTTAAAGTCGTCGGCGACGGCGCCGCAGTGACGGATCAGCTGCCTTTGGCCAATGTATCCGTCGCGCCGGGCAGCAAGGTCATTTTATACGCGGGGACAGTAAAGCCAACCAATACTGTAACGGTACCCGAATTATACGGAAAGAGCTTTTTGGATGCCAAAAAAGCACTCGAGGATGCGGGCCTCTATATAAAATCCGGCGGGACGCTGCTGTCATCGGCGAAAGCCGTTGTTTCGACACAGTCGGTGAAGAACAGCGAGGTTCCGGTGGGATCGGTCGTCGAGGTGACGCTTGTCGATTCAAGCATTCTCGGACATTATTAAGTCAACATACTCGGATTGGAGAATTTGCCATGAAGCTTGTCCATCTGCTCGAAGGGATAACGGTTAAGGAAACTCAAGCCGATATGGACCTTGATATTACCGGTGTCAGCTATGACTCGCGCTCGATTGAAAAAG
>CAZJCH010000280.1:0-4061 GCA_964544005.1 uncultured Papillibacter sp. | reverse complement strand
AGATGGTTTGTTGGCTCGTCGAGGATGAGCACGTCACAGGGATGCGCGAGGGCGCTGGCAATCGCCACGCGTTTTCTCTGTCCGCCTGAGAGAGTCCGGACCGGCGCGTCAAAATCTGTAATCCCCAGCTTCGTTAAAATCCTTTTGGCTTCAAAATCGTTGTTGTTTTTCAGCTCGGGGGCATCGGCAAAAATATGTTCCAGGACAGTCAGCGAATCATCCCACTCCGGGTTCTGGGAGAGATACTGGATTCTTGTACCGGTATAGGTGACCACAGCGCCGCCGTCCGAATCCTCGACCTGGGCGAGGATTTTGAGAAAGGTTGATTTACCGGTCCCGTTCACGCCGATAACGCCGATCTTATCACCCCTGTCTACATACAGGGAGATATCCTTCAGCAGTACCTTTTCACTGAAGCTTTTTCTGATTTTTTCTGCGGACAGAAGCATAAATGACAAACCCTCACCAATTTACTGATTTTCTTTCCATTTCGCCAGCTGCTGAGCCAACGCGGTATTTGCAGGCCCTGTTGCCTGCTGACTAGTCATGAACTTCCTGATCTCTGTTTTATTTGCGCCCGCTTCATTCTTACGCTTTTCAAAGTCGCTGAGCTTCTCCCTATGGCCGCAGATACAGGTGAACATTCTGTTATCTCCCTCGCCGCGCATTTCAAGCTTTTTATGGCAATTTGGGCAGCGTGCGTTTGTTTCAATCACAACGCTTTTCCGGTAGCCGCATTCCCGGTCGGGGCAGACAAGCATCTTTCCCTTTTTGCCTTTGACATCCAATAGAAACTTGCCGCAGTCGGGACATTTCTCGCGGGTAAGATTGTCATGGACAAATTTCAGGTCGCTGGCTTTGACAGTCGACACCAGCGTAGAGGCATACCTGCGCATATCCGCAATAAAATCCTGATCCCTGGTCTTGCCCTTGCTGATCAGGGAGAGCGACTGCTCCCATTTTGCTGTCAGCTCTGCCGAGCGCAATTCCTCGGGGACAATGCCAACCAGCTGTATACCCTTAGAGGTGGGAACAATCTCTTTTCCGCGCCGCTCGGCATAGAAGCTTGAAAAAAGCTTTTCAATAATCTCGGCGCGCGTAGCGGGCGTGCCCAACCCGCTTGTTGTTTCAAGCACATCGCGCAGCTCCTTGTTTTCCATATGGCGCGCCGGGTTTTCCATGGCTGTGAGCAGAGTGGCCTCGTTATATCGTGCGGGTGGCTTCGTTTTACCGGCGATGGTTTTCGCAGAGATTACTTTAATGCGGTCGCCCTGCTTTACCGGAGGGAGCGACTGCTCGCGGTCATCCTCTTCGCCGTCGTCATCGGATGATATAAGGCTGCCGTAAGCGGCTTTCCATCCGATGGTTTTGACGATCCTGCCCTTGGCATAAAAATCCTGTTTATTGACCGTGAGTCTAAGCTTTGTCTCCTCGTATTCAAACGCAGGCGACAGTACCGCGATAAACCGGCGGACGACAAGATCAAAAATGTTGCGCTCCTCAGGGGAAAGACGGAATAGGTCGATTTGCTCATCGGTAGGGATAATTGCGTGATGATCCGTGACCTTGGCGTTGTTGACGATATATTTCGTTGAAAGCGGTCGTTTTCGTATGAGCTCCTGCGCAAGCTCCTTATAACTGCCGATGGCGACGCTTTTTAGTCTATCCAAAAGCGTGGCGGCCACATCGTCCGTGATATAGCGCGAGTCTGTGCGCGGATAAGTCAGGGCTTTGTGGGTTTCATAGAGGCTCTGCATATAGGAGAGCGTTTGCTTTGCTGTGTAGGCGTATTTTTTATTCGCATCGCGCTGAAGCTCCGTTAAATCGTAAGCGGCGGGCGGTGGCTGATGCTTGTATTCCCGCGTGACGGTTGCTAAAACGCCCTCGCCGCCTGATATCGCTGCGACGATCGCCTCCGCCTTCGCCTGATCAAGAATCATCGACTGGCCTTTTGAGTCACGCCAGGTTGCCGTAAAGCCCCCGGTGCTGAGCTGTACTGTCCAATAATCCTTTGGCACGAAGCTCTTGATTTCTTTTTCACGCTCCACGAGAAGTGCCAGCGTCGGCGTCTGGACGCGGCCGGCGGACAACGACGCGTTATATTTACAGGTCAGCGCACGGGTGACGTTGAGGCCGACGAGCCAGTCCGCCTCCGCCCGCGCCTGGGCGCTCTTATAGAGATTGTCATAGTCGGCGGCGGGTTTTAGGCTGGAGAAGCCCTCTTTAATGGCCTTATCGGTCTGCGACGATATCCACAAACGCTTTGTGGGCTTGTTCCAGCCGGCTTTCTGCATAATCCAGCGGGCGACGAGCTCCCCCTCCCGGCCGGAATCGGTGGCGATGACAAGCTCCGAAACATCGCCCCTTTTCATAAGGGTCTGCACAGCCTTAAACTGCCTGGCCGTATCGTTCATGACAACGAGCTTCATTCTGTCCGGCAGCATCGGAAGGTCGTCCATGTTCCACGATTTATATTTTTCGTTGTAGACGTCGGGGTCTGCCAAGGTCACCAGATGCCCGAGCGCCCAGGTGACGATATATCTATCTCCCAACAGGCAGCCATCACCCTTCTGGTTGCAGCCCAGGACCTTGGCAATGTCGCGCCCGACGGACGGTTTTTCTGCAAGCACCAGTGTTTTTGCCATAAGCTGTATATCTCCTATTCAAGTTTTCTATAACAGCAACGAGATTGAGACTATTATAACATAATATTAACTCCGAGAGCCACTGCATGTCGTTTTGTGTTTGTGCTTTACATACTAAGCTGATGAAATTTCCGCGTTGGAGGTATCTTTGTAGGTATCTCTAGAAAAAATATGATCACAACAACAGTCCTTAAGTTATTCTTGTTTGTACATTTTCAACATACTCTTTTTTGCATTTTACACAGATGGTGTTGAAATTGCGCATTATTTGTATTATTGTATAATCAGTACGTAACAAGGGTGATTGTGAATATATGTTTACTAAAAACATAGTGCTCGAGGCACTGCAGCAGTTCCGCGGCTCACATTACTTGAAAGAAGCCGCCAAGCCAAATTTCAGGTGGCTCTCCTTGTTGCCTGAAAACCCGGACGAAATGGAGCGCAATATTCTGTATGTATGCCTGCTTTCGGAGGCTATAAAGCGCAATACGGAAACTCAGGGATATTATTATGCGTGCATTCGCGACAGATTCACAGACGACATTGAGGATGCCCAGGCTCTAACCGGCATCATAGTCATCAACGAAAACAAAGACATCTCATGGCTGTTTAATATTATTCAGAAATGTTTTTTGGAAATCAGCGACTGGGTCAGCAAAATGCAAGGCGCACTCATTGACAACTGTGATTATCAGAGGCTTGTCGATCTCTGTGAACCTGTATTCAATAACTTTATATCAATATTTGACTCGGCCTATACGCTGCTGGCCTACACGAAAAATATCACATGTCACGACCCCGTCAACATCGCCATGATGGAAAAGGGATACCACACCGACGAGACATTACAAAAATTCAGAGACAGAAAGCGCTTTGAGGTCTACGAACATGAGCAGGGCGTGGTCGTCAGCCCGCCCGGGGTAATAGCCCGGTTTGAAATTGTAACCAAATGGTGCCGATATGGAGGCGAACTGCTTTTACAGGTCGTCATGGAATGCAGCCGGACGCCTATGTCACTTGCGGCCGTTGATTTGTTTGAAATTTTCATGGAACACATAGAGATTTGTTTTCTCAGGCAGCAGCGCACCAATCCGTCGCAAATCTATAGCTCTCTGCTGAACGAAATGCTCAACGGAGAGCTCAATAACCCGTTTATAATCGCTGAGCGCGCCAAAGTCGCGGATGTACCCTTTACAGGACACTTTAACGCATATCGCATAGTATTTGAGGATAACTCCACTATCCTTGTCGGTCGTTTTGTGCAGGAGCTTATGGCTTATTTGCCAAAAGCAAAAATCATTGCGCATAAATACGAGGTGGTCGTACTCAACATTTACAATCAACAAAAAATACAGAAGCAGTCTTTTTCCAATTTATCAAAACTGACTCCCCTGCTTGAGAAATACGACGCAATGT
>CAZJCH010000279.1:0-4079 GCA_964544005.1 uncultured Papillibacter sp. | reverse complement strand
TCTCCCCGGTGCGAAAAGCAAACGAGCGCATCATATACGCCGAGGACTGGGATATGACGTTTGACTGCGGCGACAGATCTGCCGATGATATCCGCTATATCGGCATCAGGGCGCACGACCTTTCTCTGACGGAAATTGACGGTCTCCCGAATTCGTTCGAATACGACATCGTCAGCACCCTCCGAGACACGTTCAGCTATATTATGCTGGTCAAAAAAAAGGGCTCGGCCTCGGGCAAAACGCTGCGCCTCGAGATGAGCCGCGAGAAGTACGAGGCAATGACGGTGCAGCCACACTATATGCACATACCCCCGGAGAAGCTGCTGCTGCTGACAAAATAATTTTCTACAGCTCGGGCAGTATCGGTGGTATAGTGCTCAAACACAGCAAATACGAGAACGAGCTGAATGAGATCAGTGAAAATATCGCGCTCGTCGAAAAGTTGATTGCCGAAAAAAATGCATAAGCGCTAAAAAGTACCAGCCGGGGTTTGACAATACACGGCTGGTTTTCTATTCGGTTTTTTGATAAGCCAAGCGCTCGGCGGCGTCCTCGATCAGTACCATCCTGGCCTGACGCTTTAAAATCGGCAGTCAGGAGGATCGGGCACAAAAATTTAACCGGAGGGCTTGCGGACGTCGGATTTTCCGGTTAATATAGACAGGCATTCTGCAACAGATTCTGAGGAGGATAGCTTATGTTGAAGGAAAAACTGCTCGGGACGTGGAAGCTCCGGTCGTTCACTGGGACGGACGAGGCGGGCGAGACCGTCCATATCATGGGAGAAGGCGCTACCGGCTTTATCTGCTACTCGCAGGACGGCTGGGTATCCGTCCAGATCCTGCGGGCCGACCGCCCGCGTTACGATGTTCCCGACTCGGAGCTGGGCTCCGATTCACAGACCCTTGCCGCCGCACGCGGCATGTTCGCCTACGCCGGCCGCTTCACAACCGACGAGGACAATCAGATCGTCTATCACGAGCTGGAGTTCAGCCTCATCCCCAACTGGATCGGCAGCCGCCAAAAGCGCTACGTCCGCTTCGAGGATAACGGCAATACGCTTATTCTGACCGCCGACCCCGTGCGCATCGGCAAGGACGGAAAGAAACGCAACACCGCGCTCACCTGGGTGCGCGCATAACTTTCTTCTTTTTTCTTTATTCTTTCTTCTTTATTATTTGGAAACGGCATTAAAAAGAAGAAAGAATAAAGAAGAAATAAAGAAGAAGAATTAGTTAGGAATACCGTCTCGCGCCGACGTATATCTTCGTATAGTAATCGAGCGTCATATCATGGATACTGACAGGTCTGTCTTCGTTGTTTTCGGCAATGAACTGCCCGCCGCCGATATAGATTCCAACGTAAGAGGCGCTTCTGTCATCATTGTACGTAAAAAACACAAGGTCACCCGGAAGCAGGTCTTCCTGCTCCACAGGCGTTCCCGACGCAAACATCTCACTCGTTTTCCTTGGCAGTGTGATCCCATTTTCCTTGAAGCAGTAATACACAAAGCCTGAGTTATCGAAGGTGTCCGGTCCCGCGGCCCCCCACTCATACGCCGCGCCTATAAGAGATTGGGCTAGGGCAACGACGCTGTCAGCGGTCGTTGTCTCTTCGTCACCGCCGGAAGCCACGGGCTGCTCAGCGGTTGGTTCAGCGCTTTGCGGGGGGATATCAATTTCTGCGCTGTCCTGGGGGTCTTCTTCGTCAGCGTCGTCAATGCTTTCGTCCGTGTTGTCCGCTGCGGGTGTATCGGAGGGTTCCTGCTGCTCGCCAGCGTCCGTGTTGTCCGTTTCCGCTGCATCGGGAGTAGTTTTCGGCTCCCTGCCGCCGGAACCGCCGCAGGCAGAAAGAGATAACAATAGCATCAGTGCGATGAAAAAAGATGTTATCTTGTTAAATTTATTAGTCATCATTCTCGTTAAACCTCCATATCGCTTACCTATAAACCAAAATCCTATATTTGTCAAGTCATAAGATAAGACTTTTGCTTTTTTAGATTCTTAATATCTTTAATATAGCGCATGTGGATTGCAGCAACGCCAGCAATACTCCCTGATGTGCTTATAAGCAGACCGTAACCAAAGAAAACAGCGTACTTATAAGTATGCAAGGGGACTGAGCCGACCCCTTTGAAGCGAAATGTTGCTTCTCTTCAGGCTTTGGGCTTTCAAGTTTCACTCTCTTAAATCAAGCCGAATAAAGTTAGGCTCAGCCATTATGGCTGAGCCCATTTGCGTTGCTTATTCGCAGGGATATTCCTACTATGTTTTCAAGACAGCACCTTTGTGTGAAGCCCTATAAAGGGAGTAATATTTGGACAAAAAAAATCCCTTGAAAACTCTGCATTTTTAAGGGATTTGTGGCGGAGAGGGTGGGATTCGAACCCACGTGCGCTTGCGCGCAAACTGATTTCGAGTCAGCCCCGTTATGACCACTTCGATACCTCTCCGTATTGCATTAAATAAGATACACGACTATAATAGAAATGTCAACTCTTCAGGTGGTGAAATTAATGGCGGGTTTTATCAAAGAAGTAAATATCAAATCCGACATGCCCACCGCTGACGATGCCGTACGGCGCATCACCTACCACCTGAGAACAAGCAAGACGCTTGGGATCAAGGCCTTGAAGATCATCCATGGCTATGGCTCAACGGGGACGGGGGGCAGGATACGGGTCGAGGCGCGGCGGTATCTGGGCGAGCAGAAGAAAAAGGGTTTTATTCGTGATTTTATCACGGGCGAGAGTTTTTCGATTTTTGACCCGGCGACCCTCGCCGCGTTCAACGCGTGTCCCGACCTTCGGCGGGACACGGATCTGGAGCGTCATAACAACGGCATCACCATCGTGATATTCTGACCGGAGGTATAGAATGAATCTTATCGTAGCCGTCGACGACAACTGGGGCATCGGCAAAAACGGCACGCAAACCGTCGTCATACCGGAGGACAGGAAATATTTCAGACAGCTGACAGACGGCGCGACTGTCATTGTCGGGCACAGGACGCTGCTGGATTTCCCCGGCGCAAAGCCTCTTGTCGGGCGAAGGAATATCGTTATGTCCAGAAATAAAGACCTGAAAATAGACGGCGCTATTGTCGTCAACACACCCGACGAGGTGTTCAGGGCGATCGAAGGCCTTGATACCGATAAGGTTTTTGTTATTGGCGGGGGCCACGTATTTAAGCTGCTGCTCCCCTATTGCACCTACGCATATGTCACGAAAATAAAAGCGGCGCCTCATTCGGACGCCTTCTTCCCGAATCTGGATACGCTTGACAACTGGACGCTCGAGGACGCCGGCGAATGGAAAACGTATAACGGCGTCGAATATGCTTTTCAGGTTTATATAAACAAAACGCCCGCCGGCATCTGACACAGAAGAGAGGTTAAGCTATGTTTGAACACTTCGTCACCGGAACAACGCTGCCCGACGCGTACCATAAGGCGCTGCTGGCGCTCCATGAGAACAATACGGAGCTCCCCTGCCCCGATTACAACATGAATCAAAAAGAGTCGTCCATGACCTTCGTCGTCACCGAGCCGCTCAAAGAGCCGATGATCAGCAAGCTCTCCATCGGCGATCCCCGGTCGCTGGAGCAGTACCGGCAGGAGATGCTCGACGGCATTCTCGATTTTGAGGTTGAGCGCGGCAACTGGGAGTACACCTATCACCAGCGCATGGCGGATCAGATCCCCTGGGTGATCGACGAATTAACGCGCAATCACGACTCCCGCCGGGCCGTCGTTTTCATCCGCAGCGAGGAAGATATGCATACAGACTCTCCTGCCTGCCTGCAGCACATCCAGTACATGATCCGCGACGGCAAGCTGCACTGCAAGGTGCTTTTCCGCTCCAATGACGCCATAAAAGCCGCCTATATGAACGCCTTCGCCCTCATCATGCTCCAGAAGCGCATCGCCGACGCGCTCGGGGTCGGGGTCGGTACGTATACGCACCGCGCCAACAGCTTCCATTGCTACGAGCGCGATTACGCCATGTTCGACGGCTATATCCGCCGCATCAAAAGCGGCGACGAGGTCACCTTCGATTATGTCGGGGATTGGGACGAGC
>CAZJCH010000278.1:0-4084 GCA_964544005.1 uncultured Papillibacter sp. | reverse complement strand
AGCATTGTACTTACCTCACTTATATAGATATTGTATTTTACTGTAATAATATTATATGTATTATCGCTTAATATGTCAACTTATTTGTCGTTATATTTATTGACCATATAGCCTTTTGAATCTGCGTTTTTGGGTGCAATTGTTTTGGAAATTATTGCTTTTTGGAGAACTTTGGATTATTATTAATAACGGTGGTTTATTAATGAAATTATCAAAATCAATTGATTTTCTTATTGAAAACGCGGGGCCGGTGATTCAATATCGACTACGGAAAGAAATTCTCTGCAATCTAACGAAAACACAGGAAGAAAACCTGTTGGAACAAATCTATCAAACGCCGCTTTTCAAACTCCTGCAAAGCTATGTCAAGCCGGACGGTTATATCGGCAGCGGAGCGCACAGTTGGGCTAACTGGCGCGGCGTGATACTCCATAAAACGCCACTGCAGGATGGTGAAGCAGCTGCACGGCTGCTGTCCTACTATGCCATACCAAAAACACATCCGATTGTCGCCAATTTTGTTACCGCTATGCGTGATGAGGATACTTTACGAAAAGAGTTTTCTTATATACCGCCCGAAATTGAGCGGTATGAAAACCGATTCCGAGGAATCAGCAGCGGGTATGGTTTGATGCTCTTAATCTATGCCATGCAGGCGATGCTTGGCTACGGTGACGACGAGAATGTAAAACCCTTTCAAAGTGTCGCACTGAAAACGTTTGAAAGCATATTACCGCTCTCATCGCTCAAAGACATCACGAAGATACGCCAAAGCAATGCGAAACGCAATTATCCCTATATCGAGGAAACTGCGAGTTTTCCATGTCAATACCATTTGGAGGTTCTGGCTTATACAAAAGCTTGGCGAACACCGGAAAACACCGCGCTGATGGCAAAAGCACTCAATCATTATAACGCGATTCTGGTTGGTGCAAATCCTGTATACGTCAAGATGGGTTCAACGTATTATGTTCCCTTTCCGCTGAATATGACAAACAGCCCGATCCGGCCATTCCGCGCGGACGTCATTGACATCGTCACTTACCGTCGTCTGCTGACAGAAATCGCCATGCTTGGCGTCGGTGATCGCGTTGGGGTGATCAAGGATTCAATTGCGGGTATTGAAGACGCCATGAAGGACGACGGCATTCTCAAAATGAGATTTGATTTGCCGCATAACAAACGTTTCTCTCCGAAAATCATTGACTATCCGACTGCCTACGCTGATGTGCGTTTGGAGCCGGATTGCAAACGCAAATACGCCCTTGAATGTGATCTGACCTTCTGGGCAGTGCAATTTTTACGCCTGTGTAACATTGCCGACTTCTGCTAAGAGCGTCTTACGAAGTTTTTAATTTGCCGAGCAAGACACTTCCTGTAATGAGCATAATGTAAACAGCCAAATTTCAGTTTATCGTATTTTGTAGGGCATGAGAGTCAACCATGCTATAAAAAAACGAATGTGTTAATAAACAACAAGGGTGTGCCGCTTCACGTTTGAAAAAACGTTTTGCGGCACACCCTTAACTAAATGACACTGCCCTTACGGGCGGAATTTTTATACATGGGGTATCTGCATCACAAATCCATCGCGGCCGATTACCATCACACGATATTCGCGTTGAAAAAACGCTTGATTTCGGCTTCGCTGATCTCGACGGAGTCGGAGCAGTGGATCAGGTTGTTGACGGTGCTCAGCGCGTAGTCGCCGCGGATGGAACCGGGCAGCGCGTCCTCGAATTTCGTCGCGCCGACGAGGATTTGCATACCCAGGACAACGTTTTCACCCCGGACAATCAATCCGAACACGGGTCCTGACAGCATGTGCTGTAATATCTTCGGAAAAAACGGCTGATCGGCCAGGTGCGCGTAATGCTCGTACAGGAACGCCGCCGACAGCTTCATCATTTTAGCGTCGATGATCCTGTAGCCTTTGCGCTCAATCCTGGTGATGATTTCACCGACAAGGCCCCTCTTCATGCAGTCCGGTTTCAGCATGATAAATGTATTTTCTTCTGCCATGACATGATAGCTCCTTCTTTTTGTAAAATATAGGCTTCTTTTATTTTCCTTATCATAAGCTAAAAACATGAAAATCGCAAGATTTAAAATTTCGCGCTTCTTCGAGTCTCTTATGCATATTCCGCATTTATGATAGAAATGTTATAGGAACCCGACATCGCTATCCGGCGGCGCACACATCGGTCATAAAAAATCTCAAAGAGATGTGCGCCATTATTTTTTCATCACATTTGTTTGATATGCTTAAGTCGGGCTTAAAAAGCTGCTGTCATATTGGTGATTTTGAGGGAGGTCTGAGAAATGAACGCACAACCGGCCCAGTGCAAATGTACGGAAGATCATCAGAAATATTCCGAGATCGCAAATCTCATCGACCTTTACAAGGACACGGACGGAAATCTGATCCAGATCCTGCACGCGGCGCAGGAAATATACGGATATCTGCCGATGGAATTGCAGGAGGTCATTGCTGAGGCCCTGAACAAGCCGCTGTCCGAGGTCACGGGCGTTGTCAGCTTCTACTCCTTTTTCTCCACAAAGCCGCGCGGTAAGCATACCATCAGGGTCTGCCTCGGTACGGCCTGCTACGTCAGAGGCGGCAAGAAGATCATCGAAGCACTGCAGGAAACGCTGAATCTCGATATCGGCGAAACAACGGAGGACGGTCAATTCACATTTGAGGTCGCGCGCTGCATCGGCGCCTGTGGGCTTGCGCCAGCCATGATGATCGACGGCAAGGTCTATAAACAGGTGACGCCTCAAAAGCTTGATGCAATTTTAAGCGCATATAAGGACTGAGGTGCATGTATGTTGATTAAAACGATTGACGATCTAAAGAGAATCAAGCAGGAATATAATGCCCGGCTCGGCAAATACAAATACCTTGCCTACATATGCGGCGGCACCGGCTGTGTCTCGGCAAACTGCGGCGCCGTCGAAGAAGCGCTCCGCGCAGAGCTTCAATTAAGGGGCATGACAGGCGAAGTCGCCGTCATCAAGCGCGGCTGTATGGGTACGTGCGCCGTCGGCCCTGTTGTTTATGTGCACCCCGACAGGACCTATTATACGGAAATGACGCCCGAAAGAATAAAGGATGTCGTCAGGAGCCACTTTATCGGCGGCAAGGTCGTCGAGGAATACACCTTCTATGACCATATCCAGCGTAAAAACGTGCCCGTAATAGACGATATCACCTTTTTTAAAAAGCAAGTCCGGATCGCGCTCCGCAATTGCGGGTACATCGACGTTGAAACAATTGACTCCTATATCGCAAGCGACGGTTATTTCGCGCTGAACGACGTCCTGACGAACAAGACGCCGCAGGAGCTCATCGACGTCATTAAGGCCTCCGGCCTGCGCGGCCGCGGCGGAGCCGGCTTCCCCACGGGCGTCAAATGGCAGGCCGGACACGATGCCCCAGAAGGTCAGAAGTACATCATCTGCAACGCCGATGAGGGTGACCCCGGCGCGTTTATGGACAGAAGTGTTTTCGAGGGCGATCCCCATACCGTTCTTGAAGGCATGCTGCTGGGCGGTTACGCCATCGGCGCGAACAAGGGTTACGTCTACATCCGTGCGGAGTACCCCATCGCGCTGATGCGCCTCAAGGAAGCGATCCGGCAGGCCAAGGACGTCGGTATACTGGGCAAAAAGATATTCGGCACGGATTTTGACTTCGATATCGAGATCCGTATCGGCGCCGGCGCGTTCGTCTGCGGCGAGGAGACGGCGCTGATGGAATCCGTGGAGGGCAAAAGAGGCGAACCGAGACAGAAGCCCCCCTTCCCGTTCCAAAAAGGCCTTTTTGACAGCCCGTCCATTATCAACAATGTGGAGACGCTGGCAAATATCCCGGCCATCGTTTTAAACGGCGCAGCCTGGTTCCGTCAATTCGGCACCGAAAAGAGCCCGGGGACGAAGGTGTTCGCCCTGACCGGGCACATCAATAATACGGGGCTTGTCGAGGTCCCGATGGGCATCCCCTTGGGCGATATTGTGTTCTCCATCGGTGCCGGCATCCCCAAGGAAAAGAAATACAAAGCCGTTCCAATCTTAAAAGAAG
>CAZJCH010000277.1:2943-4163 GCA_964544005.1 uncultured Papillibacter sp. | reverse complement strand
CTTCTGCAATCGTGACCCGCTTGAACCGGCTAAAACCGTAATCCAGCAGAGAGACCGTATCCGTCCATTTCACCATTGAGTCGGAGGATTTCATGACGACGACGATGAGTGTTGTGCCGTCCCGTTCGGCTGCCGACACCAGGGTGTGCTGCGCGTCATTCGTCCAGCCGGCTTTGCTGATCAGCATACCGTCATAAATCATATCGCCGTTTAAAAGTCTGTTGCTTGAGTTGAGGATGCGCGTTTCCGGCTGCATATTTGTGGGCGGTATCTTGTAGCGCTTCTCGCCGAATATCTCCGTGAAGCCGGGCGTCTGAAGCGCCCGGGCCGTCATGAGCGCCATATCGTGGGCCGTCGTATAATGGTCCTCATCAGGCAGGCCGTTGGCATTGTTGAAATGCGTATTTATGGCTCCGGCTTCTTCGGCTGCCGTATTCATCATTGAGATGAACGCCTCGCTCGAACCGCCGATCCAATCGGCAATCCCGTTCGCGGCATCGTTTGCGGACGCGACGGAAATGGCGTACAGCGCCTGTTCCAAAGTGAGCTGCTCCCCGGGGCTCAGCGCGATATGTGCCGAATCGGAATCCACTGTTTTAACGGCATTTTCGGATATCGTGATCAAATCGGACAAATTGCCCTCTCTCAAAGCCAGCAGGCCCGTCATGATCTTTGTAATGCTTGCGGGATACATCCGCTTGTCCATTTCCTTCCGGTACAGCACCTGCCCGGTGTCCGCGTCCATTAAGACGGCGGTCTCGGACTTGATATCGGGATTGCCGGCGGCGCTTGCCGCGTACGTGGGAAAAGCTATATTACCTAATACCAGCAGGATTAAAGTCGCAAAAATAAATTTCTTCATCAGCCTCATACAGCTTCGTAACAGTTCGTAATAATTTGTTTTTGTATTGTTGCCATTCTAAAACAGAACCGCTTCACTGTCAACCGTTGAATCGCTGTCCAATTGACGGATAACTTGCGTAAAGCGGCGGATAATACCTAGACAACCAGCCGTAAGCTCTAAAAGGTGAGATGTAAAAATGCCCGTAAAACTCGAAGAATACAACCGAAAAAGGGATTTTGATAAAACCCCGGAGCCTGAAGGCGCGGGCCTGGGCGCCGAACAGCTCGAAGAAGGCCTTCGATTTGCTGTCCAGCACCATCTGGCGCGCCGGGACCATTACGACCTGCGCCTTGAATGGGACGGCGCCCTGTTAAGC
>CAZJCH010000277.1:0-2933 GCA_964544005.1 uncultured Papillibacter sp. | reverse complement strand
GGGCGGTACCAAAGGGGCCGTCGTTTAATCCGCGTGACAAAAGACTCGCCGTAGAGGTGGAGGAGCATCCGCTGGAATACAGGCACTTTGAGGGGACGATCCCCAAAGGCGAATACGGCGGCGGCACTGTGATGCTCTGGGATGCAGGCACCTGGGAGCCCTGCGGCAATGTGGCCCAAGCGCTTCGCGAGGGGTCAATGAAGTTTCTGCTCAAAGGACGGCGTCTTAAAGGAAAATGGGCCTTGGTCCGCTTGAAACAAAAGCAGGGGGAGAACAGCGACAACTGGCTTTTGCTCAAGGAAAAGGATGAATACGCCAAAGCGGATGACGGGCTCTCCGAATTCGATACCAGCGTCAGGACAGGACGCACTATGACAGAAATAGAAGCCGGTGAAGCTGAAAAAATCACGCGAAACCCCTTTCATAAGGCCGAAGTACAGCTCGCCGGGCTCGTCAACAGGATTCCCGAGAGTGGCGAATGGCTCTACGAGCTGAAATATGACGGCTACAGGATTCTGGCTTTCGCCGAAGGGAACGCTATCCGGCTGATCACCAGAAACGGCAACGACTTTACGAACCGGTTTGCCGATATCGCGTCCACCCTCATCGACTGGGCCGACGGCAGGGCAATGATTCTTGACGGAGAAATGGTGATCACGGACGAAAAGGGCAAAACGGATTTTCAGGCGCTGCAGAGCTATATGAGAAATCCCGGGGGGAAAAGCCTGACCTACATTGTCTTTGACCTGCTGGCTTTGGACGGGATCGACTTAAGGGCACGTCCTCTGACCGAGAGAAAGAAAACGCTGGAAGCCCTTTTGAAGGATGCCCCGAAAAACCTGCATTACAGTCAGCATGTCACAGGAAACGGAAGGGAGAGCTTTCTTGCGGCCTGTCAGGCGAAGCTGGAGGGGATCGTCGGCAAAAAAGCCGATTCCGTCTACAGCGGCACAAGAAACGGCGACTGGATCAAGCTCAAATGCGATACCAGGCAGGAATTCGTCATCGGCGGTTATACGCTGACGGACAAAAAAACAAGCGGGGTCAGCGCCCTGCTCCTCGGTGTTTACGAAAACGGGGACCTCGTCTATGTGGGTCGTGCGGGGACGGGATTTACTGAACAGGTAATGAAAGAGCTTGAAGCGAAATTCGAAGACAAAAAAAGAAATGAGGCGCCGTTCAAGCAGGCGCCAAAGCCAAAAACAAACGAGAGATTCACCTGGCTCGACCCCGTTCATGTGGCGGAAGTCAAATTTGCCGAATGGACCGGGGATAATTTGCTGCGGCAGGCGAGCTTTAAGGGCTTGCGCACAGATAAGGACCCCCGCGACATCAAAAGGGAAGGTGCTGATGATATGGCGGTGCCGCATGACAAACAAGAAGAGAATCCATCGCCGCCTGAAGAAACAAAGAAGCGAATGACACACGCCGGCCGCACTATGAGCATCGACGGCATAAAGATCACCAGCCCCGACAAGGTGATCTTTGACGACCCCGAAACCACAAAGCTGGACGTCGTCCGGTATTACGAAAAAGTCTCGGAACGCATGCTGCCGTATGTGAGCCACAGGATACTGAGTATTGTCCGCTGCCCAAAGGGCGTGTCCCAGGCCTGCTTTTATAAGAAGCATCCGGGCCCGGACAACAAGAGCATCGTGACACTGCCTGTTATGAACAGCGAGGGTGAAGCGGAGGACTATTTTTATGTCGAGAACGCCTCGGGTCTCATCTATGAAGCCCAGATGGGCACGCTGGAATTTCACACCTGGGGCAGCCGGATCGAAGCGCTGGAAAAGCCGGATATGATGGTCTTTGATCTGGACCCGGACGAGGGCATGGACCTCAGTCAGGTGCGCCAGGGTGTACGGGATACAAAAAGCATTCTGCAGGAGCTGTCGCTCAAATCGTTTCTCAAAACAAGCGGCGGCAAGGGGTATCATGTTGTCGTGCCTTTTAAGCCCTCCGTTGACTGGGACACATTTCACGGCTTCGCCAGGCGCATCGCCGAGGTGATGGAGCAGCAGCGGCCCGACCGCTACACAAGCAATGTCAGAAAAAATAAGCGGACAAACAGGATATTCATCGATTGGATCCGAAACGGTCGGGGCGCCACAAGCATCGCCCCTTATTCCATCAGAGCGCGCAAAGGCTCCCGCGTGTCCATGCCCATCACCTGGGACGCGCTTGACACCACGGCACCCGACGGCATAACGATGGCCGACGCGCTTGAAAGTATGGGCGGCAGCGACCCGTGGGAAGGCTTTTTCGAGATCGAGCAGCGGCTGAAATAAGGCTTTTGTTGTCAGGCCACCCAGTACCGGCAGGCAAAGAACTCAGCCCCGCAAAAACACATATCCGCGGGCCTGCCGATGGCAAGGCCCGCGGATTCGTTTTCAGCTTTTTCCTAAGCTTCGCCGGGTTATTTACGCCAGAGCTTCAACAAGCCCGGCGAATTCCGCTTTGTACGGGTCGCCTCTCAGGTCAAGTGATTCCAGAAGCTCCAGTACGCCCCCGATGGTTGTCGTGCCCTTGTAGTCGCTGTCATGCAGCAGCATGGCGAACTGACAGATGGCGGCGGCAAAGCGCCAGTCAGAAGAGGGCCGGTCGGTGACGTCGCTGCTGCCGATCATGTATTCGAGCAGCTTGCTCTCGTCTTCTCCCGGATTCTTGTACCGGACGCTGACGGTCATCCACTCGTCGGTATCAGCGGCCTCAGTCAATGACGAGGTCTGATACTTCAGCTCTGTTTCACCGGTCGCCGAGCTTAAACCGGCCGGAAGGATCTCATAAACGACCGTAAGGCAGCAGCCGGAACCGACCTCGCCGGCGTCCACCCTATCGTCTTCAAAATCCTCGGTCTTAAGCTGGCGATTCTCATAACCGATTTGACGGTATTCCAGCACATAATTGGGATTGAACTCAATTTGAAATTT
>CAZJCH010000276.1:629-4187 GCA_964544005.1 uncultured Papillibacter sp. | reverse complement strand
ATGGATATACAATGAGGATATACGCATCATTATTATATGTCAGATAGGAGATAAGTCCGGACGGACAGGCTTTTGCTGCGGAAATGAGCGGCTCGATGCTGCCGAACGAGAAGTATGACGGACTGCCTGAATGCTGAAGAGCGAATAAAAGCAGAGAATCCTTTCCGGGGAACAGCTCGAAATAGACGCTCTCCCAGCTGTCGTCATATGTGTTGCCGAGCGCAAGCCGCAGGATGTTGGCCGCGTCATATGTTGTTATATCATGGGGGGAAGCCGGCAGATCCTTTAATTCCTCATCTTTTATGTATATGACAAGCTTGCCGTCGCCGATCTGCTGTATTTCCATACTGAAACCTCCGCGTCTCTCATATATGATATGATAATAATAACGCCGGACACGCGAGGATGCCAGTCTAAATAATTGGTAACACGGCGAAAGGCTCTCAAATGAAGATGCGCGGCAGGCGCTTTCCCAGCCGGCTGAGGATCTCATTCGTGATTGTGCCGCAGCTCTCGGCTACATCCTCGCAGCGGATCGTCTCATTCCCGTCCCTCCCGATGACGGTGACGATATCGCCTGTTTTGGCATCGTCGATTTGCGTGGCGTCGATAACCAACAGGTCCATGCAGATGCGCCCGATGATCGGGGCGCGCCGCCCGCGCAGCAGGACATACGCATTTCTTTGCGTGGTATTGCGCGGAATGCCATCGGCGTAACCGATGGTCACTGTGGCGATTTTCGTGGGCGCTGTTGCGATAAAGGTCCGGCTGTAGCTCACAGGATCTCCCGCCTGAATCCATTTCACTTCGGCAATCCTGGCCTTCAGTGACAGCACAGGCCGCAGTTCGGGTGTAAGGCGTGTTTTGTCATTTTTGCACAGCACACCGTAAAGGGCGATGCCGGCGCGCGCGTAATCGCAGGGCAGGTCGGGGTAATTTAGAATCCCGTAGCTCTCCTGAATGTGAAGCTTTCCGACAGGAAGCCCTTTATCCTTCAGTATATCGGCTGTATCAAAAAACGACCTTATCTGGCTGAGCGTAAATTCAATCGCATCATCTCTCAGATTATCCGCTTCGCTTAAGTGCGTGAACATGCCTTTAACGGTCAGGTTTTCATACCCGAATATACGTTCAATCTCCGACAGGTCGCCGCTGTCAATACCCAGCCGGCGCATCCCCGTGTCAATTTTGATGTGTACGCCGAGCCTTATGCCCGTCTCATGAAGGGCCGCGGCGTAATCACCGTCCACGACCGTCTGCGTCAATCTGTAGCGCTTGAGCAGCTTCGCTTCGGCGGGGCTTGTATAGCCCATGACAAGGATTTCCCCCCGAATGCCGCCTTGACGAAGTGCAGCGGCTTCATGAAGCGTTGCCGTCGCGAAAGCATTTATGCCGTTGCTTTCGAGAGTCCTGGCCGCTTCAAAGGCGCCATGGCCGTAACCGTCGGCTTTCACAACAGCCATCAGCCTATTCGACGCG
Source organism: uncultured Papillibacter sp. (assembly GCA_964544005.1). GTDB lineage: Bacteria > Bacillota > Clostridia > Oscillospirales > Oscillospiraceae > Sporobacter. The sequence goes on along the minus strand of CAZJCH010000276.1, from coordinate 2,708 downwards.
GGCAGCAGACTTTGCAGCTCCCGGGCATTGTGCGCAAGCGCTTCGCGGTCAATTTCGACCCATGCCCGTTCTGTCAAAGACGGTTCGTTTTTTTTTAAGCGCCTCTGTAAGTAGATAAACAAGGCTGCCGCCACGGCCGAAATGATACACACAAGGAGATACAGCACAAGCTGATTGTTAACAAACAGGTCGGACATCCCCGTGTATTTGGAAAAGCCCCGGACGAGCACGAGGGCCCAAGGGTGAATGATGTAAACGGCCATCGCACCGGTTCGGAAACCTTTATTGCCTTTTCCGTCATATGATGCAAGCAAGGCGAAAAGAAAGTACATACACGGAAGCAGCATAAGATACATGCTGTCGTGCCGCTGGACATCCATGTCGTGCAGCCATAGCGACTCTGCGACGAGCAGGGCAAATGAAACGGTGAGGCCTGCAATCAGTGCCCGGCGTGAAAACGCCATAAGCTGCTTTTTATGCGCAAAGAGTCCGGCACCCATCACCAGAAAAACGGGGGCAAGGAACACACCGTTGCGCGTATATTCCGTAATGCCGAAAACGCCGTCATAGAAGCTTTTTACAGCCGGTATCCGCGATACAAGGCCGTAATAGCTGTCGCCGCCCAGGCCGATCACATAGAGAACGACCGCTGTAATGAATGTAAACCGCCAGCCGAATCTGCGCCATATAGGGACGGAAATCAAAGCGCCAAGCAGGATGGCCGGCAGGTACCAGAGATGATAGAAGGTGCCGTTAAACAGGAGGTCCTTCAGCATTTGCGACGGAGCGCTGTTGAAATAGCTGTTATAGTAATTCAGCGGCAGATAGATGACGATTGCCACACCGTACAAAATGGCGGCTTTCGTTAAGAAGGACTTAAAGTACCGTCTGTCGCTGCCGGTTTCGTGCGACGCCAGAAAGTAGCCCGATATCATCAGGAAAAACGGCACGGCCACACGTGCAATGACGCGTGTGAACATAAAATCAGCCGTGGCGTCGATGGTCTGGAGCGGGGATATGTGAATCGCAACGACAAGAAAAGCCGCCGCTACGCGGAACCCGTCGAGAACGGCATGTTTTGAAGATGCTCTCATGTATACCGCCTCCGGATTATGACGATAAAGTTATCAGACTCGGATGAGCCTCTTAAATTGCTCCTAAAGGAAACAGCGATTGCTTTCATTTGCTCAGCCCCAGCTCGATGAGTCTGTTTAGCAGCTCGGTGAAACTCATGCCGATGCCCTTCATCATGTTGGGATACCGGCTGTGCGACGTAAATCCCGGGATAGTGTTCGCCTCATTGAAGACGATGTCTTTTTCAGGCGTCAAGAACATGTCGATGCGCGCAAAGCCGGCGCAGCCCAGTACACGGTATATGCGCGCCGCTGTCTCCTGAATTCGTTTTTCTGTTTCTTCATCGATCCGAGCCGGCATATGGATTTTTGAGTTCTTCAGCGTATATTTCTCCTCGAAATCGAAAAACCCGTCCTTGAGCTCAATCTCGTCCACCCGTCCGATCGTCAGCTCTTCGTTTCCCATGACGGCGCAGCCGACCTCAAAGCCCTCAATGCTCTCCTCTACAATAACGGCGTTGTCATATGTAAAAGCGTTTTGTACCGCTGCCGGAAGGTCTTCGCGTTTATGTGCCTTTGTGATGCCGAAGGACGAGCCGGCCTTCACCGGCTTGACAAAGAGCGGCAGAGATAAGCCGGCGGTCAACTTCAGGATTTCATCTGCAGACGGCGGGTTTTCAAAACATACCGCTTTCGGCACCATGATGCCGGCATGGGAGACGAGCTCATGGGCCCGGTGCTTGTCCATACACAAAGCGGAGCTGAACATCCCGCAGCCCACAAGAGGGATGCCGGCCAGCTCACACAGCCCCTGGATCGTCCCGTCCTCGCCGTTTCTGCCGTGTAAAACCGGAAACACGATATCGATAACTGTCTGCCTGACGGACGAACTGTAAAATTCGAGCAGTATATGCGTCGGTCTGCCCGACGATATGAGTGCTGCCCGGCAATGCTTCTTATCCAGAAACCATGTGTTGTCCGGGATATTCTCGTAGCTTCCCGTATA
>CAZJCH010000276.1:0-619 GCA_964544005.1 uncultured Papillibacter sp. | reverse complement strand
ACATTACCTATATAAGATCCAAAATTTTCATCGTTTTTTATCCAAAAACCACGTGTTGTCGGGTATATTTTCAATGGGCCCCATATAGCGGTACCATTGGCCTTCCCTTGTAATGCCCAGAGCGATCACGTTATATTTCTCGCTGTCGATATTTGAAATGACTGCGTAGGCCGATTTTAACGAGACCTCATATTCTGAAGAACACCCTCCGAAAATGACGACAACTTTCCTTCTGCTCATGTGCGCCCCCTTGAATGCTGTGTATTAAACTGTCATTGCCCAAATATAGGTATAATTTGTTTCGTTATTGTATCATAACTATGAAGCAATCTGTTGCCGCATCTGACCCGACAGGCGCCGTGCATATGGTCCCGGGCGCTCAATACGGTAAAAAATTGCTTTGCGGACATTATAACACATTAGTCAAGAAATGATATGTTTTAAGCGTGTATATACCCTGTTGATTATACGCCGTTTATGGAGCCGTTTGATTGACTTGACTGCTCCTCGGTGATATAATACCTTGATTTATAGTAATTTTGGGAGACATATTCATGTGGCTTTCCGACAATTGGACGGAATACGAGCTTCTGGATTGTTCCGGCGGTGAAAAGCTGGA
>CAZJCH010000275.1:0-4193 GCA_964544005.1 uncultured Papillibacter sp. | reverse complement strand
GCTGTCGGTTAACGGGTATGGGGAATTTCACCCGATCGCAACAAACGATACGCCTGAGGGGCGCGCTCAAAACAGAAGGGTCGATTTCGTACTCAATAAAATCGATGCGGCCGATCTGGCCGGCTGAGAGGTGGACAAACATGAAAAAAATACTGATCATAGCGGTCATCGTGCTCGCACTCGGCGCCGGAGCGTTTTTCCTGTTTTTCAACAAGCCGAAAGAGGGAGAGCCTGAGGTTGTTCTTTACAACTACGCCATCGAGGACTCTTTTATAGCAAACGTCAATGGCAGCCAGAAGCTGGTCAAAGCGACGCTTGTCCTTGTCGTCAACAAGAAAGGTATGGATACGGAGCTCACGGAAAACATCTATATCATCAGAGATACGATACTGATCATCCTGCGCAGCCTGACGGATGTTGATATATCAAGCGCAGACATCATGGACAGGCTTCGGGTCGATATTCCCGCCGCGCTGAACAAGGCGCTCGAAATCGACAACATTGTGTCGGTATACTTCAGCGATTTTGTGATGCAGTAACCGGCGCGATTGATCGCCCTGATTACCTGAGACAGCGTTATATAATGGGAGGTGGTATGATTGTTGGATGTTTTATCCCAGGCTGAAATAGATAAGCTGATGCGGGACCTGGAAACCGGCGAGGCTGAAAAGGATAATGAAGAAGCCAAGAACACGGTCAAAATGTATGATTTTAAAACGGCAAACCGTTTTACGAAAGAGCAGATCAGGGCCATCAACGTCGTATTCAAAAACTTCGGACATCTGTTATCAAACTATCTGATGGGGACGCTCCGGGCCAGCTGCGATTCCGAAGTGCTGTCCATTGAAGAGATGTCGTTCAATGAATTCAACAACTCAGTCCCAACGCCTGTTATTATAGCGATTATTGACACGAGCCCGTTTACAGGTTCTTTCATATTGGAGATGACGAAGGAGATATCTTATTCGATCATCAGCCGCGTGCTTGGCGGGACGAAGGAGATCAACGCCGAAGGCAGGCAGTTCACCGAAATAGAACTCGCTATCATGGAACGCGTCCTTTGGCAGAGCTTGAAGAATTTTGATGAAGCCTGGATCAAAATCATGGAGGTCAGCTCGGTATTGGAAAAGGTTGAAACGAGCATGCAGTTTGCCCAGATCGTCGATGGCAACGAGCCCGTTTTGATGGTAACGCTGAACATTACGATAGGGACGGAAAGCGGCCTGATCGGTTTCTGCCTTCCGCACCAGGCGCTGGAGCCGTTTATTAAGAACCTGAATACGAAGCATATGTACGCAGGAAGCCCGAATAAAAAAGTCGAAGCCGACCCGAAGAGAATAATCGGTACGATTAAAAGCTCGGATATTGTCATCAGCGCCGTGTTCAACGCGACGGAAGCCACTGTCCGCGATATCACAAGCCTCGATGTGGGTGATGTGATCCAATTGGCGCACAAGGTTGATGAGCCGCTGATTGTGAAGTATCAGCAATTGCCGAAATACCGCGCGTCCCTTGGAAAGTACAGGAACAGCCTGGCGCTGAGAATCCTTGAAGAAATCGGAGGAGAAGACGAAAATGAGTGACTTGACTCAGGAAGAGATAGACGCCCTGGTCAGCGGGACAAGAACGACGTTGACGGGTGATATCGTAGCGGAAGAAGAAAGAGACATCCAGGCCCTTGAGGCGATGGATGCCGACATTCAGGAGGATATCACGGCCTACTTCGACCCCGACCAGGTTGACGCGCTTGGAGAGATCGGGAATATCTGCATGGGGACCTCGGCCACCACGATGTATGCGCTGCTCGGCAGAAGGGTCAATATTACGACGCCGAGGGTCGGCCTGTTTAAAGCGGAAAATGTGCTTGCGTCTTTCAAATGGCCGTTTCTTGCCATCAGCGTTGAGTATACCGAGGGCATGTATGGCAAGAACCTTCTGATCATCAAGGATTATGACGCGGCGGTCATCACAGATCTCCTGATGGGGGGAGAAGGACAAGTCGACAGGGACAAAATCGTTCTGAACGAAATTCACCTGTCGGCCATGAGCGAGGTCATGAATCAGATGATCGGCTCGGCGGCGACGGCCATGGCCGACATGATGAACAGGGAGGTCAATATCGCACCGCCCGAGGTCCAGCAGGCCGCGCCCCATCAGGATGTGTCAAACTTTTTGGATGGCGCGCCGCTCGTTATCAAGATCAGCTTCGACATGGAAATTGAAGGTCTTCTGAAGAGCAAGCTCATGCAGATCATGCCGGTGGATATGGCGCAGATGATGATCCAGAAGCTGATGCCTGACGAGAGCAGGGAGCCCGAGCCGCCGAGGAAAGCACAGACTGCGGTGCCAAGCACTCCGGCGAGCAAAGCACCTTCGTACGGCGCGCCGGCACCAAGACAGCAGCAGGCGTCTCATCAGCCGAATGCGGCTGCACAGCCGCAGGCCGAACCAAAGCGCGTCCAGCCTGTCAAGCCGGCGGCGTATGAATCCTTTGACGAGCCATTTATCGCCGCCCAGGGTGAGATCAGCAACATCAATTATGACCTGATAAATGATATTCCGCTGCAGGTAACGGTCGAGCTGGGCAAAGCCAAAAAGAGCCTGAGCGAGGTTTTGAACTTTGGGATCGGCTCGATTATCGTGCTGGACAAGCTCGCCGGTGAGCTCGTCGACGTGATTGTCAACGGGAAAAGAATCGCCAAGGGTGAGGTCGTCGTCATTGACGACAACTACGGCGTGCGGATTACGGAAATTATCAGATAAGACCCGCATGCCGGAGCGGCACCGATTAAGAAGTATTGTGAGTGGTTTAATTGTTTGAGTGTGTAGCAAGTCAGCCGATTTTTAATATAAAGAAAGAGATATTCGGCTATGAGTTGTTATACAGGGCCGGGAAGGACAGTGTAGAGTACGACGGGCTTGACGGGAGCAGTGCGACAAAGGACGTACTGGTCACGGCGTTCAGTGATATCGGTATCGAGCAGATCACAGGCGGACGAAAAGCCTTCGTTAATTTTACAGCCGATCTCGTTTTGGACGAAGTGCCGCATATGCTCTCCAACGATATTCTGATCGTCGAGCTTCTGGAGGACGTTCAGCCCACGGAGACGATAATGAATGCCTGCAGGAAACTGAAGAGAAGGGGTTATCTCATCGCGCTTGATGATTTTTCTTACAGCGAGCAGGCGGAACCGCTCATCGGCCTTGCCGACATCATTAAGATCGACTTTATGAAAAGCGACGTTGAGGCCATCAAGAAGAGCGTTTATAAGGTCAATACGAACAGACGGAAAATCCTGCTGGCGGAAAAAATCGAAACGTACGCGGATCTTGATTTCGCCCGGTCGCTCGGCTTTAACCTGTTCCAGGGCTTTTTCTTCTGCAAGCCGACAATCGCCAACGCGAAGGTTTCGGAGACGCTCCAGGTGAGTAAGCTCCAGCTTCTGAAGTATATAGCCGACCCTGAGGTCAGCTTCTTCGACCTGGCGAATATCATCAAGCGGGACCTTGTGCTTTCCTACAGGCTCCTGAAAATTGTGAATTCTGCCTATTACGGCCTTAAATACACTGTGACGGGCATCCTGCATGCGCTCCTGATCCTGGGACTTAATGAGATCAAGAAATGGATCTCGCTCATTGTCCTCAACCAGATCAAGACAACCAAGCCCAGCGAGCTTATACGCGCCGCGCTTGTCCGGGGTATCTTTATGGAGAAGCTCGCCATCAGCCAGAAAAAAAGGAAAAACAGGGATGAATTCTTCCTTGTCGGACTGTTTTCACTGGCCGAAGCCATCATGGATACGCCGATGGAGGATATTTTGAAAGAGACGCATTTAAGCGAGGAGATCATGAGGCCCCTCGTCACCGGCGAGGGTGAGAAGGCGGAGCTTTTAAAAATCATATACCATATCGAGCGCGCGGAATGGGACGAAGCGGAGGAAATTGCCAATGCTTGCGGCTTTGATATGGCGAAGACAAACCAGTTCTATGTTGAAGCGATGATCGACGCGAACAAGCTGTTGACATAGCAGAAAGGGGATGACTGTCATGCTGGACAAGATGTTTTCTTCGGTAAATACGCTGCAAAGAGGCCTCAATGCCTCTTGGCTCAGAAACGAGGTCATCGGCAACAATATCGCCAATGTGGATACGCCGGGATTTAAAGCCTCCCATGTCCGGTTTGAGGACCTTGT
>CAZJCH010000274.1:0-4195 GCA_964544005.1 uncultured Papillibacter sp. | reverse complement strand
GCACGATCTGATGCGTTATATCATCGAGCATAACAGAAGCGCCGTTTCCGTTCACGATAAGAACCTGAACTATATGTATGTGAGCCGCCCATATATGGAGGTCTTCAGGGTAACGGATGAAAATCCGATCGGAAAATACCATTACGACGTCTTCCCGGACCTGCCGATGCAGCTGAGGGAAGTCCATCAGCGCGTTCTCAAAGGAGAGATCATCCGCTGCGAAGAGGAGGAATACTTCTATGACGACGGTTCCTCGAACTGGATGCGCTGGGAATGCCGGCCCTGGTATGAAAACGATGGAGGTATCGGCGGTATTGTCCTGTACGCCGAAATCATTACAGAGAGAAAGCTGATGGAACAGGCGCTCTATAACGAAAAAGAACATTTCAAAATGACGCTTCTTTCCGTCGGCGACGGCGTTATATCCGCGGATAAACGCGGCTGTATCACAGTCATGAACCCGATAGCCGAAAAGCTTACTGGCTGGACGACAGCGGAGGCCTTGGGACAGCCGCTGCGGGATGTTTTAAGGGTCATTCACGAGGATACAAGAACGCTGAACGAGGATTACCTGGAAAAGGTCATAGCAGCCGGCTCGATCATTGACCTGTCAAACGGATTACTGCTTGTTTCAAAACAGGGTAAGGAAATACCCGTTGAGGTCGGCGCCGCACCGATTAAAGACAGTAAAGGCGATATTGTCGGCGTTGTAATCGTTATCAGGGATTATACAGAGAAAAAAATCAAACAGAAGGAGATCGAATATTTAAGCTATCACGATGCTCTAACCGGTTTATATAACCGCCGGTATATGGAGGACTCCATAAAAAGGCTGAATACGAGCCGTAATTTCCCGCTGACTCTGATGGTCCTGGATGTGAACGGCTTGAAGCTCACCAACGATGCCTTCGGGCATGAAGCGGGCGACCATCTGCTGAAAAAAGTTGCCGGGATCATGAAAAAAGTCTGCCGCGCGGACGATATCATCGGACGTATGGGCGGCGACGAGTTCTGTATCCTGCTCCCGCAAACGGACGACAAGCAAGCTGAAAGCATCAAGGAGCGGATAAAGACCAACGCTTCCAATCTCAAGCTGGACCCGATCGTCCTGTCGCTGGCGATAGGGCACGCCGCTAAAACGACTCCCGAGCAGGACATTAAGGCCGTTATGACAGAGGCCGACAACCTGATGTATAAGGACAAAATCAAATACGGCAAGGCAATGCGGAGCCAGACGATCGAAATGGTGCTTCACCATATCAACGCCAACTATGAACAGGAGCAAATCCATACGCAAAAGGTTTCCCAATACTGCGAGGCGATCGCCAAGGCAATGGGCCTCAGTCAAAAAGAGGTCGGCGATATTAAAGCCGCGGCGGCGCTGCACGACATTGGTAAAATCATGGTGCCGCCTCAGATACTCAATAAGCCCGGCAAGCTGACACAGGAGGAATTCGCTATCATTATGCGCCACCCGGAGATCGGCTATCAAATGCTGAAGTCCGTCGACGAGTTCGTCATTCTGGCCGAGTATGTGCTGCATCACCATGAACGCTGGGACGGGACCGGTTACCCGGAGGGCTTGAGCGGTGAAGCTATCCCCCTGTGCTCGAGGATCATCACAGTGGCCGACGCGTACGAAGCCATGACGGCCGCGAGGCCATACCAGAAGTCAAAAACAAAGGAGGAGGCCATTCTGGAGCTCCTCCGGTGCTCAAGCCTTCAGTTTGACCCTGAAATCGTCCGTGTTTTTATAACGCAAGTATTGTCGGCATAGAAACTCGTATTGATTTCATAAGAATTAGTCTGTCAAAACAAGAACCGCCTTATGGCGATTAAACAAGAACCGCCTTATGGCGGTTCTTCAGCGTTAATTGCTCCGTTTTTATTGGGCGCTTTGCGCCCACGGCCTAAATCCCCATCACATTGAAGCCGCAGTCGACGTGGGTTGTTTCGCCGGTGACGCCGGCGGACATGTCGCTTAAGAAGAAAAGGCTGGCGCTGCCGATATCTTCCTTCGTCACACTGCGCTTTAAGGGCGCCTTCTCGTCAGCGACGCTCAGGATGCTGTTGAAATTTTTGACGCCCCGCGCCGACATCGTTTTGATAGGACCGGCCGAAATAGCGTTAACCCGGATACCCAAGCCGCCCAGATCGGACGCCAGATACCTGACGCTGCATTCAAGCGCCGCTTTGGCGACGCCCATGACGTTATAACCGCTGAATACCTTTTCAGCACCCATATACGTGAGCGTCAGGATGCTGCCGCCCTCTGTCATCAAATCCTTAGCCTTCCGGCAGACGGCGACCAGCGAGTAGGCGCTGACATCCAGCGCGTGTAAAAAGCCCTCCCGGGACGTATAGACAAAATTGTTTGATAAATCCTCCGGATTGGCGTGGGCGATGGCGTGAACCACCCCGTGAATCACGCCGTACGCGTCTTTGATCGCGTTAAAGACGGCGCCGATATTTTCATCGGAAGAGATGTCGCAGATATATACGGGGAATTTTCCGAGCTCGGCCGTCAGCTTTTCCGTCTCCTCTTTTTCCCGTTCGCTCTGGCAGGTAAAGATCAGGCCGGCGCCTTCGCCCGCCGCTGCTTGGGCGATCCCCCAGGCAATGCTCCACTTGTTGCGGAGCCCCATAACGACTATGTTTTTGTTTTGCAGTAAGGTACCCATCAAAATGTAACTCCTTCAATGATAATCGGTTCGCAGGCTGACATTATACATAAAAACATAAGAGATCACTTCACGCTCCGCATTGGCTGCATGCGCTATTGGAACTGCGCTTCGACGAGCTTATTAATGAGCCCGCCGTCCGCTTTACCCTTTACAAGCGGCATCAGTGTTTTCATGATCCTGCCTTTGTCCTGAGCCGTCGGCGTTTCAATACCCAGTTGAGCCAGCACGCTCCGAATTATATCGCTGATTTCAGCCTCGCTCATTCTTTGAGGCGCGAATTCTGAGTATAAGCCGATCCTGAACCGACACTCCTCAATCAGCTCGGCTTTGTTCGGGGGGCAGGTATCCAGTGTTTCCTGCGCTTCTTTAATTTCTTTATAAACAACCGCGTTTTCCTCATCTTCGGTGAGCGCGGCCCGCTTATCGATTTCTTTTGCCTTCAGTTTTGACAACAGCATCGACAGCGCGTCCTTTCGGGCCATGTCTCTGGCTTTGAGCGCCTTATTCATTTCCTGTCTGACCAGCTCTGTTTTTGTCATATCTGTTTGCTCCTTTATTCAATATTTCCTTTCGGATCATCGCAAAGGTCTCCTGCTCCCCTTTATCCTTAAGCGAGACGAGCATCTTCTCTAGAAGCGCACGCGTGTTGGGATGCAGCATATGGACGTCCCTCAAGCGCATGTAATAGTCCCAGGGGTCGCTGTCCTTATATTTCTCCCTGCGGTAAGTTTTACTGGCGGCGAGGCGGTCGCAGAACATCTCAACGACATACCTGACAGGCATTTCCATCCCGGCTATACCGGACGGCGCTCCCTGCGCGTAGTCGACCCAGTACTCCAGGTGATGCTTATTGCGGCCCTTATGGTGCAGCCACGCGCCGGAATACCCTTTTTCCTTCCGCTCCAGATTGTTCGGGCTCTGGGAGCCATGGAAATATCTGGCCCCTATCAAGAATTCTGCCGGCGTATACTTGGACAAATCGTGCGTCAGGCCCTGGCGGTAAAGCCCCAGCCTGAAGCAATACCGGCGCACGAGTTTTTTATGATAGCTTATAGTTTTAAGATGCGATAACCATTTCATGTAAACGACTGCCTTTTTTAGAATCAGGAGTAACACTTTCTATGATATCGCAAAGCGGCCTGAAATGTAAAATTAAATTTTGCGCACTTTATATACTTAAATTGTGAATTATGTAGAATTGCGTAAAATTATGTAATATAATCCTGTTGTATTATCACTTTAATGTCACGGAGGGTATGCAATGGGTATGATAAAGCGGAAGACTTCCTTGGCTAAAGCGAAATGTCATAGAGAAATAGAGTATATCGATTTTCAGCTGGCACAAATTTTTCTCAGTGTACCTTTTGAGGCGCTTGACAAGGCCATTATCCTCGCAATGCAGTTCGTCGCCGAATACTGCAGCGCGGACAGAGCTGTCATATACGGCTATGAAAGGAATACAGCATCGGCATTACATCTTTATGAATGGGATAAAAGTCCGGAATATTATA
>CAZJCH010000273.1:0-4198 GCA_964544005.1 uncultured Papillibacter sp. | reverse complement strand
GACGGGCTTTGCCCTTATCTTAATGACATTGACCTCGTGTCTGCCCTTCTTTGCTACGCGCAAAACCTGCCGAAATCTATAGACACAGCCGGTAAAAAACCTTATAATTAGCATAATAAGGAATATTATGCCGGATGTCTTTTACGGACTGTTGCTTTGAAAACGTCACCGCCTTTTACGCTTTCATGTACATGGATAAGGCGTCCACGCCGCGCCGCACCGACACAGCGGGTCGGAATCATCTGTACCTGGAGGGATACCAATGTCGTCAAAAAAACCAATCGTTCGCCAGGTTGCATGGGCGGCTATGCTGCCTCAGCTCATTTTTTTGGGATCACTGATGTTAGTTTTTAGTCTCATTGTAAAACCGTTGAGCACAGCTACTTTATATGCGACAGTTGTTTATTTAGTGATATCATTAACTCTGCGCAATACAATAACCCATAATCAAAGAAAAGGTATGACTCTGACTAAAGCCGAGAAGTACCCTCAGGCAATTGATGAATTTAAAAAAAGCTATGCTTTCTTTCGGAAGTACGCGTGGATTGATAAGTACCGTTACATGACGCTATTATCCTCAAGCCGAATCTCTTACACCGAAATGGCATTGGTTAACATTGCATTCTGCTATACGCAATCAGGTAATGCGGAGCTATCAAAAGAGTATTATCAAAAAGCGCTCCAGCTATTTCCCGATAGCGGAATGGCTCAAAGCGCACTGAATATGATAAAAGCGTTTGAAGATAAGGCTGACAGACAAAAAGCAGTGGACGATGAATAATCAGGATAAGTACCCTCATCTCCCCCCTTGCAACTACCCCCGTATTCTGCTATAGTTAAGCCAAATTTATATAAATCCCACTTAACCGGATGGAGGTGACGCCTATGCCGTTCGCGGAGGACATGAATTATTTCTATTACCGCAGTTCCGTCAGCGAGCTGAGGGCGATGCACGGGGGGGATTATTCGCCGGGGCTGTCGTATCACAGTATGCTGTACCTGAACATCATCGCGGGGACGGAGGCCTGCACGGTCAGCAAGCTGGCGGATATATTGCAGATTACGAGGTCGGCTGTGACGATCAAGGTGGGTGAGCTCAAAAAGCGCGGCTATGTGGAGAAGCAGCAGAGCAATGAGGACGGGCGCGTGTGGTTTATCAAGCTCACGCCGCGGATGGCCGACGTCTACGCCATGTTCGACAGGCTCAGCAAAAAAACAGAGGAAGCCCTCCGCGCGCGCCACGACGATAAAGATATAACGCTGTTCGGGCAGATGCTCCGCGAGACGGCGGATTTCGAGTGGAAGGAAGACTAGGATGACAAAGCAAAAGCGCAACATTATACTCTATCTCGCCAGCCAGATCGTCTCGCTGTTCGGCTCGTCGCTGGTCCAATGCGTCACCTTCTGGTATATCACCCTGGAAACACAGAGCGGCACGATGATGACGATCGCCATGATCGCGGGCTTTTTGCCGACCTTTCTTATATCGCCCTTCGCCGGCGTCTGGGCGGACAGACACGACAGAAAGAAAATCATCATGCTGGCGGACGGACTCGTCGCTCTCGCGACGCTGGGGCTCTTCTTTGCGTTCCGGCTCGGGTACGGGAGCGTCTGGGTTGTCATCGCAGCCATGGCGGTGCGCGGCTTCGGGCAGGGCATTCAGCAGCCGGCTGTCGGCGCTTTTCTGCCGCAGCTCGTGCCTCAGGATAAGCTCATGCGCGTCAACAGCATCAACGGCTCAGCCCAGAGCGCGATGATGCTCATTTCGCCCGCCCTCGGCGTCGTACTTTACGGTGCGTTCCCGATTGAAGTCATCTTTGCTGTCGATGTGGTTACCGCCGCTATTGCGATCATTATTCTGCGCTTCTTTGTGAAATCGGAGAAACAGGAAATCCCGCAAACCCACGAAAAGGTCGGTTACTTCACCGACCTCAAAGTGGGACTTGGCTATATCCGGAAGCACGCCTTTGTGGGGAGGTTCTTCTCTTACATGGTCCCGCTGTCGATACTGATCGCGCCCGTGGCAGTCTTGTTCTCCCTGCAGATCACCCAAAAGTTCGGCAGCGACACCTGGCGGCTCGGCGTCAACGACGCCGTATTTGCCGTCGGCATGCTGCTGGGGAGCGTTCTGATGATGACGTGGGGCGGCTTTAAGAACCGCTCAAAAACAATTGCGGTGGGCTGCACCGTCATGAGCGTCGGCACGATCGCCTACGGGCTTGTGCCGAATTTCTGGCTGTTCGCCGCGTGCAGCGTCATCATCGGCATGTCGATGCCGCTGTTCAACACGCCGTCGATGGTCATCCTGCAGGAAAAGGTGGAAAACGAATTCCTCGGCCGCGTCATGAGCATCATGTCCATGACGATGTCCCTCGGCATGCCCGTCGGCCTTCTCATCTTTGGCCCCTTGGCCGATGTCATCGGCCTCTGGCTGGAGTTTGTCATCACCGGCGTGGTGATGCTACTGCTGACCCTCAAGTTTGCCCTTGATAAAACAATGCGCAACGCCGGTGTACGTCTGGTGACGGGTACACAATCCGAATTCCTGCCCGAAGCGGCGGCGGAATAACGTTTTATCGTAGGGAACGGTCTTGACCGTTCCTCCTGCACGGCACCTGGAAAAGCAAAAGACGGCGGCATCGTCACGGTACAGACATGAGTCTGTCCCTGCGGATGCCGCCGATTCTCGTTTATTCGGCTGTTTTCAGCCGTTTGACTGCGTTTATGGTGCTTCCTGCTTTTCTTCAACCGAACGCCCGAATCTGAAGATTTCACCGTTCATAAGCTGCAGTTCCGCCGACGCAAGCGGTTTTCTATCCATATAGTCGGTTTGGGTAACCATCAGCCGCCCATCCTGCATGGACAGATAATAATCGTAGTACATTCGGTCCGCCAGTTGATACGCCTTATCTGAGACATAATCGTAGACAATGATGCGCGTATCGATAATGCCGGAACCGAAGCTGATTGTGGCACAGAACTCAGGCTTGCCGTCATTCGTCAAGTCTGCCAGATACACGTTCCATACGGGCATTCCCCAGATCAGCTCTTTATCTCCCGCCGTCACTTTTTCGGATGTCCATATAAAAGTGACGCCGGGAAATTCGGGAAGCGTCAGCTCCTTGCTGACCTCCCACGGCAGTGCGTCATCCGTGAAATAATCAAGCCATTTTTGGGTTTCGTATTTTGGTATGACCGCCAATCCGAGGTATGCATCGAAAACAAGATTTGTCGAGCCGTTCATGTCCAACGGAAAAAACTCACCGCTCGAATTGCGCTCAACCGTGCAGCTGGTGTTGCTGTCACTGTAACCAATCACTCTGAGCGTGTATTCTCCTTCAACGTCGAATACATGGCGATCCGGGTCAATATCAAAATGCGCGTACTTCTCGAAGTCCGAGACGGTAAGATTCGGGGCTTTCTTCGCCAGTTCCCGCAGTACGTCAACTGTTAGCGTTTCACCTTCAATTTCGGCGTATTGGCTCAGATAATCGGCGTTGGAGCGGTATTTATACACTGCGCCGGATTTCGTGAATAACAAGCGCGCTGATTTCAGCGTCAGCGTATCCCCGCTATCGGATACTTCAAATGTCGCGCTTGTGTTTTCGCCGTGCGTGACCGTCAATTCGTTTCCGTTTATCTCGTACCGCCCGATGGTGAACAGCCCGAAGCTGCTGATGGGCGGCTGCGAGAGCCGTGCGTTGCCGTTTTCGTAAAGCGTGACTGTCGGCATTGTGAGGAGCGGATCCCCATCCTGCAAGACGTAGGTTTGCGGCGTCTCGTGCAGGCTGAAGCTTTTCATCGGTTCGGACCCGCAACCAGACAAGGCGCAGGCGGCGAGGATCGCAATCACAAAACAAAATATCTGCTTCATAGGCTTAACCTCCGGCGGCGTTTGAAATGGGCCACTTCTTTTTTATCAGAGCTCTGTGTTCGGCAAGCATCGCAATGACCACAGACTATTGGAATAGTATGAATCTATACTATCGCAATAGTCTGGGCCGTGTCAAGAGAATTATTGAAAATAGTGCCGGAACCGCCCGACTGGCATATGGAATATGTTGACTTTCGGTTATTGTAAATGTAAAATGATAGCAGAAAGGCGATGTGTTGATTATGACCTGGCCCCGTTAACCTGAATATGTAAACAGCATAATGTTTGTATCCCTTGGCTCGTATGAGTCAAGGGTATTTGTGT
>CAZJCH010000272.1:2165-4202 GCA_964544005.1 uncultured Papillibacter sp. | reverse complement strand
CGCCGAAAACGGTCTACCTGGCGCCGGACCGGACGCCGCTGCCCTTTACCGTGGCGCAGGCGCAGATCACACAGATGCAGGCCGCCGCGCTGGAGATCACAGGCAAAAAGCTGACCGTAAGAGACGCCGAAAAGCTTGTTAAAAGAATGAAACGCGAAAAACCGGAAGACGAAACATCGAATCATGTGGGCCTCGTCGTCAATTATTTCGAAGAGCTCGAAAACAGGCTGACAAAAGCGTTTGGGCGCCGCGTTAAAATTGTAGACGGCAGCAGTAAAGGCCGCATCGAATTCGAGTACTACAACCGCGAGGACTTTGAGCGTTTGTTTGACCTGCTGTCCTCTTTGAAGGGATAAGGAGAACACCGTATAATGAACAAAAGAGCAGACGCGCTGGCTGAGACAGGCATTGAATTTGCAAAGCAGGAGATAACAAATAAAGAGAAATCGAAAAAAGCTGTTTACATGTATGTTGCGGTGCTTTTTCTGATCGTAATCCTGTTCACACTGTTATCATACTTTATCCAGCAGCGCAATAATTCCCAGCTTTATACGCTGAATGAGAAAAACGCGACGGCGCAGCAGAATATTGAGAATCTGCAAGAGATGAATCTGCAGCTCAATACAGAAAACGACGCGCTTCAGGCTAAGCTATCCGGCCTTGAGGCAGAGATTGATGACCTGGAGCGCCAGCTCGGGGTTATCACGCAGCAATGGCAGGATGAAGTACAGCTTGTCAGGGAAACTGATGCTGTAAAATACAACGAGCTGCTTGCCAAATATAACGAGCTGATAGAGAAGAACGAATTCAAGGGGAACTGAAATGATTGATATTAAGCTGATAAGAGAGAAGCCCGAGGAAGTCAAGGCGCGGCTGCTGAAAAAGGAAATAGACTGCGGTGAAACGGTTGACAGGATCCTTGAACTGGACAGCTTGAGGCGCGAGCTCATATCAAAATCCGAAAACTGTAAAGCCGAGCAGAATAAAATATCAAAGCAGATACCGCAGCTGAAAAAGGAAGGCGCGGATACTTCGCCGCTCTTCTGCCAGATGAACGAGATGAAAGAGACGATTCGGACCGCCGAAACAAAGTTGAGGGAAGTTGAAAACGAATACACCGGGCTCCTTCTGGGGCTTCCGAACCTACCGGATTTGGATCTGATCCCGGGCGGGAAAGAGAATAACAAGCCCATTCGCTATTTCAGCGAGCCGCACACGTTTGGCTTTGAGCCATTAAACCATGTCGACCTATGCACAAAACTTGGTCTTATCGATTATGTCCGCGGCGCCAAGCTTTCCGGCAGCGGCTTCTGGATATACAGGGGCATGGGGGCGCGGCTTGAGTGGGCGCTGCTGAACTATTTCATCGATACACATTTGGCCGACGGATACGAGCTCGTATTTGTTCCGCATATGCTGGGGTACGAATGCGGCCTCACGGCGGGACAGTTCCCGAAATTTGAGGAAGACGTCTATTGGCTTAAAAGCAGCGAGGATGAAAGACGGCGCTTTATGCTGCCGACAGCGGAGACGGCGCTTGTCTCTTTGCATAGGGACGAGATCCTAACCGAGTCGGAATTGCCGCGTAAATATATCTCCTATACGCCCTGCTTCAGGCGCGAGGCCGGTTCTTACCGTGCCGACGAACGCGGCATGGTACGCGGGCACCAGTTCAACAAGGTTGAGATGGTCCAGTATACAAAGCCGGAAGAGTCCGACGCGGCGTTTGACGAGCTCGTCGGAAAAGCGGAGGCGCTTGTTAAGGGGTTGGGCTTCCATTTCAGGACAGTGAAGCTCGCCGCAGGCGACTGCTCCGCGTCTATGGCGCGCACCTATGACATTGAGATTCAGATTCCCTCGATGGCCGGCTATAAGGAGGTATCCTCCGTCTCAAACGCGCGGGACTACCAGGCGCGGCGCGGCGCAATCCGATTCAAAAGAGACGCAACGGGCAAAACCGAGTTTGTTCATACGCTGAACGGCTCCGGTCTTGCCACAAGCCGCATTCTGCCGGCGCTTGTCGAACAGAATCAGCAG
>CAZJCH010000272.1:0-2155 GCA_964544005.1 uncultured Papillibacter sp. | reverse complement strand
GCATAACACAGGCTGTTCGTTATCCACAAAAACGCCCTGCAGAGCGCGCCGCTTTGCCCGTTGAGCTGCCACGCTATCATATCGCCGAGCAGCGCGACAATCGTCAGCAGTAGTATAGCGCGGAAGCAGCGCTTTTCGTTCAGGCCCGACGACCGCTCTTTCGAACTGAAGAACAGAATCAGCAGAAAGACGGCAGTGTCATAGTCCCCGAGGTACTGCGCAGGTATCTGGGCGGAATTGAGATTATCAAGTGAGAACTGATATTACTTCTCACCGAAATACGCGATTTGATGATAAAAAGGACAAATAGTTGGCAATGATGAGGAATATACTGATTCAGGGTGCTAAAAGACTCAATATACTGCTGACGGATAAAGCCGCCGAGGACTTCCGCCGATACAACGAGCTTCTTGAAGCAAAGAACAAGGTCATTAATCTGACAGCCATCACAGGCGCAAAGGATGTGGCCGAGCTTCACTTTCTTGACAGCCTGGCGCTCCTAACGGTCGATTCCTTCGCGGGCAGAACCGTCATCGATATCGGCAGCGGCGCAGGGTTTCCAGGCATCCCGATGAAGATAGCGGAGCCGAGTATAATGTTAACGTTACTCGATTCGCAGCAGAAGAAGATCTCGTTCCTGGAGGAACTGGGCGCGCAGCTGAATATACCGGACTTCCGGTGCCTGCACGCACGCGCGGAGGAAGCGGCGCTCTTGGAAGACATGAGAGATCAGTTCGACTTTGCTGTTTCGCGTGCCGTAGCACGACTCAACGTGCTTTCTGAAATGTGCTTGCCGTTTGTAAAGCCCGGCGGCGCGTTCATAGCAATGAAGGGGACGGATTCCGACGACGAAATAAAAGATGCTGAAAGCGCGATTACAATTCTCGGGGCGGCAACGGAGAGCATTTTTGATTATGTGATTCCGGGCACAAATGTAGAGCACCGGGCCGTCATTATACGCAAGACAGCGCCGACGCCAAGCGGATATCCGAGACGCTATGCCAAGATCGAGAAAAAGCCGCTGTAAGCTTTTATGCAGGGACTCGCCGGAAAC
This sequence comes from uncultured Papillibacter sp., assembly GCA_964544005.1. GTDB lineage: Bacteria > Bacillota > Clostridia > Oscillospirales > Oscillospiraceae > Sporobacter. The sequence continues at coordinate 1,101 of CAZJCH010000272.1, read as the reverse complement.
GACGTGTCGGATTGTTTCACGTGAAACATTTTAACTAAAGGTTATACCCCCGATATCGCTTGATATCGGGGCAATACCGCATGTCACATATGGAAATTATTTACAGATGGGCTGTGAGCACATGCGCGCTTTAACAACAACGTTCATCAATGAAATCGGATACGGACAGATAGCCGCAAGGATAGAAGGCGGCGGCTGTCCTGTTGTTGTATCGGGGCTAGACGGAATACACAGGACACATGCAGCGGCCTCAATCCGCCGCGCGACAGGCCGGCCGGTCGTTGTCGTGTGCTCCGACGAGATAGAGATGAAGCGGGTGGCATCTGATCTGGAGGCGTTCACCTCTGAACAAACAGCGCTGCTGTCCGGCAGGGAATTCACCTTTTATTACGCTGAGGGCGTCTCAAGGCAGCTGGAGCAGCGGCGCTTGCGCACGCTTTTTCAGATGCAGAGCGGCCGCGCGCCGCTCGTTGTGACAACGATTGACGGTTTGATTATAAGAACTTTGCCGAAAGCCCTGATGAACGAAACGGCACTCGAGCTCCGAACAGGGCGGGCCTATAACTTAAATGCCGTCGTTGATACGCTCATTACAAACGGCTTCAGCCGATGCGAGCAGGTCGAAGGACCCGGTCAATTTGCTTTGAGAGGCGGCATACTCGACGTCTTTTCGCCGGCGAGCGACGAGCCGTTCCGGTGTGAATTTTTTGGCGATGAGGTTGACTCCATCAGCGCTTTCGACATATCGACGCAGCGGCGCTCAGAACCTGTCGATTCGGCACTCATTCTGCCGTCGGCTGAGACGCTTGTAGGATTATATAAAGGAGACGGCGGTACAGGCGAGGAATGTCTAAAAAACGCGCTGGCCGGGTTGCTGCACACAATTGAAAAACGAAAGACCGGCAATTCAGAGCTGAAAAAGAACATCGCGTCAGATATCGAACGGCTTGAAAACAGGCGGACGTTCCCCGCTGCAGACAAATACATGGAGCTTATTTACCCGATGTCATCGGCGCTTGATTACCTTGACCAAACGGCGGTCATCTTCCTCAATGAACCGGCGCGTCTCGGCGAGCGGGTAAAGAATTACTTGTGGCAGCT
>CAZJCH010000271.1:0-4252 GCA_964544005.1 uncultured Papillibacter sp. | reverse complement strand
AAAACAATTGTTGTGTCAACGGCCAGCCCATTTAAGTTCTCGGACAGTGTGCTTAAGGCGTTGGGAGAGACTGCTGATTTCAGCGGAACCAGTCTCATCGACAGGCTTGAGGAGCTCACTGGTATGGGTGCGCCGGCGCCGCTCAAAGCGCTTAAAGGAAAACAGGTACGGTTTAACGAATGCGTCGAACGCGATGGTATGCGTCGCCTTGTAGAACGATTTTTGTCATAAGCATTCTGGATCATTTCACGGCGCGCGCAATAAATCGGGGATGGCAGATTCGCGCCATCCCCGATTATACTGGATTTCATCCGTTTATGAAATCCGGGGACGAAATCCCGCGGTTTATTTATCTGAAGGCCGCGGAGCGAATGTGCCGCAGAAGGTCTCAGCTTTTTTCTGTGCGCTGGGTGATTCCACAATAATGCTGTCGGCGAAGCACCTGTTGTCATGACCGTGATATTTGCAATTGACGACATCGCAGCTTACACCGTAGAGGACGTCGCTTTTTCTACTGTCAGTCAACTCTATCTCTCCCTTTTGTAACGATTTTGACAGCTTTATTTTCTGCCGCCTGAATGACGATTATAAAGGAAATGTTTCTAATGGGGATTTTTGCAATCGGCGACCTGCATCTCTCACTCGGCACCGACAAGCCGATGGATGTTTTCGGCGGCAACTGGGACAACTATGTCGAAAAAATCGAAAATGGTTTTTCGGGTCTTGGGTCATCAGATACGTGCGTCATCTGCGGCGATGTCTCATGGAGCATGTCTCTGGAGAACAGTCTTAATGATTTTAAGTTTATTGATTCATTGCCCGGCAAAAAGATCATACTAAAAGGAAACCATGACTACTGGTGGTCAACGTCATCCAAATTAAAGGCTTTCTTCGAAAGAAATGACATTAACACAGTTGAAATATTAAACAATAACTGCTTCATGATCGGCGACACAGCTGTCTGCGGTACACGCGGCTGGGTATATGAGGGGGAAGCGATCCCCGGGGTCGATTCAAGCGCGCTCGCCGCACACGACAGAAAAATAATGGCGCGGGAGAAAATGCGGCTTGAGGAGTCTCTGAAGGCCGCCGGAGACGCTGCAAAAGAAAAAATCTGCTTTCTTCATTATCCGCCTGTATTCAGAAACTATATATGCCGCGATATGATCGAAATCATGAAAAAATATGGCGTAAGGAGCTGCTGGTACGGTCATATACACGGGCCGGGCCATAAGTTTGCCGTAACAGGCGATTTTGATGGAATTGAATACCACATGGTTTCGGCGGATTATGTCAAATTCACGCCTGTCCGTATAAAATGAGACTTCAGCGATGTGAAAATTCTTGCAAATAAAGAAAGTTTCTGATAAAATAGCTTGAGTATGCCTAAAATGCATCGTGTTCATAGGAGGAAAATTATTTTGAACGTAACAACCTGCGAGAAGAAAGATGGTAAGTCTGCCGAGTTGACTGTCGTTGTGACAGCTGAAGAATTTGACAAAGCGCTGAATGAGGAGTTCAGAAAGAACAGAAATCAGATTTCGGTACCCGGATTCAGAAAGGGCAAGGCCCCGCGAAAAATAATCGAAGCCATGTACGGTGCATCTGTTTTTTATAACGATGCTTTAGATACGATTCTGCCGACGGTCTGCAGCCACGGCATCACCGAATCAAGTCTCAAGACTGTCGGTTACCCGAAGATACTTGACATTAATTACGGCGATGATAAATCGGCGACGGTCAAGTTCTCCGTTGAGCTTTATCCGGAAGTCGACGCACCGGACTATAAAGGTCTTTCAGCCGTCAGGCCGCCCGTTGCCATTGAAGAGAGCAGTATCGACAGCGAAATTGCTGCTGTACAGCTGCGTAACGCCCGAATCCAGACGGCGGAGCGCCCGGCTATTAACGGCGACACAACCGTGATCGATTTTGAAGGCTTTATTGACGGTCAGACGTTTGAGGGCGGCAAGGGCGAGGATTATGAGCTCGTCCTCGGCTCCAACTCATTTATTCCGGGCTTTGAGGAAAAAATGAACGGCATGACTGTTGGAGAAGAGCGCGACCTCGACCTGGAATTTCCTAAGGAATACCAGCAGAAGGATCTCGCGGGTAAGCCTGTCGTCTTTAAGGTAAAGCTCAAGGAAGTCAAGGAAAAGATCCTGCCGGAACTTGACGACGAGTTCGCGAAGGATGTATCGGAGTTTGATACGCTGCAGGAATACAGGGACAGCATCAGGGAAAAGCTGACGGCGGCGAGCAAAGAGGAATCCGACAAAGCCTTTGAGGACGCCGTTCTTACAAAACTTGGTGAAAGCCTCGAATGCGAGGTGCCTGAAGCCATGATAGCGGAGTTTGTCGACAGCCAGATGGAAAACTTAAAGAGGCAGCTTGCTCAGTACGGTATGGAGCTTGATATGTACATCAAAATGATGGGGACAAACGTCGAGAGCTTCCGTGAAAACATGCGTCCCAACGCAATAAAACAGATCAAAACGACGCTCGCGCTTGAAAAAATTGCCGAAATGGAAAAGCTTGAGCCGACCGAAGAGGAAATCGACGCTTATTATTCTGAGCTGTCAACAAGATATGGCGTTGAGGTAAATATGGTAAAGCAATCAATTTCAGCCGAAACCGTCAAGCAAGAGCTGAATCTCCGCTCCGCTTCAAAGCTTGTCATTGACAGTGCCACTGAAGAGGAACCACCCGCTGAAACAGCGGAAGCCGAGCCGGCCGTCAAGGAGAAAAAGTCGAAGAAAACAAAACCGGACGAAAAGGCGGACAATGCCGATGCCGAAAAGATCGACGACGCGGCAGCGGTAGATAAGAAAACAACAAAAAAAGCTTCGCCGAAAAAAGCGGCTCCCAAGGCAGAGGAAGCTGAATAATTACGCATCGACCAAAATGAATAAAATGTTAACTTTTGTTTGCCGGCGCGTTTTGTTGGGTAATATCATTGACATGATTTCAATATATTGTTATATTGATATTATGTAAACGAAGGAGTGAAATATATGAGTTTAGTGCCATATGTTGTTGAGCAGACGTCACGCGGCGAGCGTTCTTACGATATTTTTTCACGGCTGCTGAATGACCGGATCGTTTTCCTCAGCGAGGAAGTCAACGACACGACGGCGAGCCTTGTCGTCGCGCAGCTTTTGTATCTCGAGGCGCAGGACCCCGACAAGGATATTCAGTTTTATATCAACAGTCCGGGCGGTTCCGTCACGTCTGGGCTTGCGATCTATGATACGATGCAGTATATAAAGGCCGATGTATCCACAATCTGCATCGGATTGGCCGCCAGTATGGGTTCGTTTCTCCTCGCGGCCGGTGCGAAGGGCAAACGCATTGCGCTGCCAAATTCTGAGATTATGGTCCATCAGCCGTCCAGCGGCTTCCGCGGACAGGCGACGGATATTCAGATCCACGCCGAAAACATCATGCGCACGAAAGAACGGCTGAACAAGCTTTACGCGCTGCATACCGGTAAAAATGTGGAGGATATCCATGAAGCTCTTGAGCGCGACAGGTTTATGTCAGCCGAGGAAGCGAAGGAATTCGGGATTATTGACAGTGTTATATACAAACGTTAATATCCAAACAGACAAACACATATTATGAGGTTATCAAAAGCCCTGTGATTATTGAGCATTAGGAGATTTAGTACATGGCAAAGTATGACGACAACAAGATCGTTCGGTGCAGCTTCTGCGGAAAGCGGCAGGATCAGGTCAACCGTATCATCGCCGGTCAAGGCGCATCCTATATCTGCAACGAATGCATCGCGCTCTGCACGAGCATTCTTGGTGATGAATTTGTCCCGATGAAGATCGTGAGATCCGGTGATTCGGGCGAGACGGTAGAACGTCTTCCCAAGCCGGCAGAGATACGCGCTGTGCTCGACGAATACGTCATAGGGCAGGAAACGGCGAAAATCTCATTATCTGTCGCCGTATACAATCATTATAAGAGGATATTTTTAGGCAGCACCAGCGAGACGGAGCTCCAGAAGTCGAACATTCTGATGGTTGGTCCGACAGGTGTCGGCAAGACATTTCTGGCACAGACGCTGGCGAGGTTCCTGCAGGTACCCTTCGCCATTGCCGACGCCACGACTCTGACGGAAGCCGGCTATGTGGGCGATGACGTTGAAAATATACTGCTTCGTCTCCTGCAGGCGGCTGATTTCGACGTGGAGCGCGCGCAGCGCGGCATCATCTATATCGACGAAATCGATAAAATCGCGCGGAAA
>CAZJCH010000270.1:0-4253 GCA_964544005.1 uncultured Papillibacter sp. | reverse complement strand
AGGGTCGGCGATGAGAACGCGCTGTCGACGCTGGAGCTTTTATCGGGGACAACGGACGATTTGTCCAATACGATGATAGCAGCGCAAAAATCCGAGATCGCCGTCAACCTGACTGTTGCCATCCGCAATAAGGCTGTCGATGCCTATAAAGAGATCATGAATATGCAGGTGTAAGAGTCTGGTAGAACGGGGGAACCGCTGTGTTAAATTTCTGGGACTATGTTCAGGCGGTCGTCATTATCGGTGCGATTATCCTGGCAGCCTATTATGTGACAAAAATAGTGGCTAAAACGGGCGGCGGCGGTTTCCGAAAAACCACAGGCATCCGACTGGTCGGCTCGCAGCAGCTCGGCAGGGATAAATCGGTTGCCGTCGTTGAGATCGGCGAATTCAGCTACATTCTCGGCGTCAGCGCACAGCGCGTCGAGCTTCTGGACAAGCTCCCGAAGTCGGAGCTGGACCTGAAGAAGCAAGAGCCGCGTGAGGCGCAGCCGGGCTTCGGCGCGAGCTTCAAGGAAGAACTGAGCAAAAGGTTTAGAAAAAATGATTGATACGCGGAAATGTGGTGGAGTTACGAAAACGCGAGATATTGGGCCAAGGCTTTCAGGACCTGATGCGGACAAGGCAAGCATGAAAAAATTTAGAAAGACGGCAAATATCTGTATGGCGACAAGCTTTATCTTCGTGGTATGTGTCGTTATACTGACGTCGGTTTCGCACAACGCCGCCGCAGCGCCGTTCGACGACCTGAAGTCGCTTCTTGACAACGACGCGCAGTCCATGCAGATCATTATGATCCTGACGGCGATCACGCTCGTTCCGACGATGCTCATCATGCTGACAGGTTTTACTCGGATCGTCATCGTGCTTTCTATCGTACGAAATGCCATCGGCCTTCAGAATATGCCGCCGAACACCGTGATCATAGGCCTTGCGATCTTTATTACATATTTCGTGATGAGCCCCGTACTGACCCAGATTAACGATGTTGCGTACCAGCCATATATTAAAAACGAAATAGAGTTCAGCGAATTTGCGGAGAAGGCGATGGATCCGCTCCGGGATTTTATGCTGAAGGAGACATATGAGTCGGACCTCAGTTTCTTTGAGGGGATCGCGAATATCGACAAGTCGACGGACATCAAGGACGTGCCGGACCGCGTCGTGATCGCAGCCTTCGTCACAAGCGAACTCAAGCACGCCTTTGCCATCGGCTTCTTTATTTACATCCCGTTTATCGTCATCGATATGATCGTCGCGAGCACCCTTATGGCAATGGGTATGATGATGCTGCCGCCGGCTATGATCTCCATGCCGTTCAAGATACTTCTGTTTGTCCTCGTGGACGGTTGGCGGCTGACCATTGGATCAATCATCAACAGTTTTTAGAAGGTGATGGTAAAGTATGTTATCACAACCGGAAATTTTGACAGTTATCAAGGACGCGGTAAATGTCGTCCTCATGTCGTCTCTGCCGATGCTCGGCGCAGCGCTCATTATCGGCGTGCTCGTTTCTATTTTCCAGGCGACGACGCAGATCAACGAGCAGACGCTGGCCTTTGTTCCCAAAATAATCGGCATCCTTTTCGCGTTTTTGATCTTCGGCGGATGGATCATCAGTAAAGTCACAGATTTTACAACCGGGATATTCACCGCGATCGACACGATGCTGAAATAATGGATATATTGCCGCAGCTCGCTGTGCTCAGCGATCACCTGGATTATGTTTTCCTGCTCTTTATCCGTGTCAGCGGACTTTTGATCTCAAGCCCGATTTTCGGCAGGAAGAACGTTCCAAGTATCGCTAAAATAGGTTTCTGCGCCGTTTTGACAGTCGTCTTTATGTCCGGCGTACCGCAACCGTCGCCCTTTCCTGTGTATGACAGTCTCCCCATATACGCCCTCACCGTTGTTAGGGAGCTGGCGTTCGGCGTCGCGATGGGGTTCGTTTTGACGGCAATATTCAACCTGACGATGACGGCCGGCGCCATCATGGATTACCAGATCGGCTACAGCATGGCGAGCATCTATGATTTTCAGAACAATGCGCAGACGCCGATCACGGGCAGCCTCTTCAACATCCTGATGCTGATTCTATTTTTAATGAATGACGGCCATCTGAAGCTCATCGAGGTGATTTTCAGGACCGTTGAGGCGATACCGATCGGAACAGCCATGGCGCCGCCTGATATCCTGCTGGTCGCGGCGGAAGTGATGACACGCTCGTTTGTCCTGTCCGTCATGGTGGCGATGCCCGTTCTGGCCGCGGGAATCATGATTGAGGTCGCGCTGGGGGCCATTATCAAAACAGTGCCGCAGATGAATATGTTCGTCGTCGGAATACCTCTGAAAATCATCGTTGGCCTTATCGTCGTGATGATGACGTTTACCCTGTTCGCCAACTTCACGAAGGACATTTTCAATGTGATGTTCAACTATGTCGGCGCCATGTTCGACCGTCTTGCCGGCGCATAAAAAAACTGACATAAAGCTGAGGTGAGTTTGGCAGGTGGCACAGGGCAGCGGAGAAAGAACAGAAAAAGCTTCGCCTAAAAAGCGAAAGGATACGCGAAAAAAAGGCGATATCCATAAAAGCGCCGATTTGTGTTCGGCCGTTATGCTGTTTATCACCTTCGGGACGCTGAAGATGGGGTATGAGGGATTTATCCGTTCGATGCAGGGCTTTTCCAAATCCCTTCTCTCCGACAGCGTCATCGTCCAGAACGCCGGCAACGTCACGAGCGAGTCGGTTGTGCAGTACTATAGAGGGATTCTTTTCACGGTCCTGCCGATTATTCTCCCGTTTTTCCTTGTGGTCATGGTTGGCGGAGCCGCCGTGCATGTGATGCAGACCGGGCCGATGTTCATCACATCAAAGCTGAAGCCTGATTTCAAAAAAATAAACCCGCTGCAAGGCTTCAAACGTATTTTCTCAATTTCCTCGGTGATGGAACTTTTCAAATCTTTAGTAAAGATCACTGTTCTCAGCTGGATCGCATATAGCTATCTGAGCCCGGCTATCAAGGAATTTGTCGGTTTTATGTATACCGATGTCGGAACTGCGATCTCATCCGTCCTGTCCGAGAGTTTTTCCATGGGGATCATGATCGGCCTCGCGCTGATCGCTTTCGCGGCGATCGATGTGTTATACCAGTGGTGGAAATTCGAAAAAGACATCCGGATGACGAAGCAGGAGGTCAAGGAAGAGAGTAAGCAGCTAGAAGGCGATCCGCAGGTTAAGGGCAAAATTAAGCAAAGGCAGCGGAAGATGAGTATGCAGCGGATGATGCAGCGCCTGCCCGAATCGACGGTCGTCGTTACGAACCCCGAGCATTTCGCAGTGGCTCTGAGATACAGGGAGAATGCTGACAGAGCGCCGGTCGTCGTCGCGAAGGGCCAGGATTTTCTGGCACAGCGGATTAAGCAGAAAGCCGCGGAGCTCGGGATCACGGTCGTGGAGAACAAGCCGGTGGCGCGTGCCCTTTACGCAGCCTGTGATATCGATGATGAGATACCGGCCGAGCTGTATCAGGCGATTGCCGACATCCTGATTTACGTGTACAAAACAATCAAGACATGAGCCACACCCCGGCGCGCCGGCAATTTTATCAGAAAGGTGATGACCTATGAAAAAATCGGATATTATGACCAGCGTTCTCATACTTGTGGTCATTATGCTCATCATCCTTCCGATTCCCCCCTGGCTGCTTGACGCGCTGCTGATCATGAACATTATGATATCGCTGTTCATTATGCTCACGACGCTTTTCATCAAGGAAGCGCTGGAGTTTTCCGTCCTGCCGACGCTGCTTCTGATCACAACGCTTTTCCGCCTCTCTTTGAACCTGTCGTCGACGAAGCTCATCCTCGGGAACGGCGGGGACGCCGGAGAGGTGATCAGGACCTTCGGCTCCTTTGTTATACGAGGCAATCTCGTCGTCGGCGTTGTGGCATTTCTGATCATCGTCGCCATACAATTCATTGTCATCACGAAGGGCGCCGAGCGCGTATCCGAGGTTGCAGCCCGCTTTACCCTTGACGCCATGCCCGGCAAGCAAATGGCGATCGACGCTGACCTGAATACCGGCGCCATTGATGAAGTAGTGGCCAGAAAACGCCGGTCTGATATTCAACGGGAAGCTGATTTCTACGGCGCGATGGACGGCGCGAGCAAGTTCATCAAGGGTGACGCGATCATTTCCATCATCATTACCATCATCAATATCGTCGGCGGGCTGATTATCGGCCTGACG
>CAZJCH010000269.1:0-4257 GCA_964544005.1 uncultured Papillibacter sp. | reverse complement strand
CCAGGCTATTTAAGAACGGCGCTACAGTATACCAAAATGGGGCGATCGCCGAAAGGCTCGACCATCGATCTATATTTTTTCGGCGATTACGGTTCGCTTGCCATGCAGCCTGTCAATACCTGCGGCGTCCCGCCGACGATAGAGAGTCTCTATTTCTATCTCGATATGATAAAGGATAGCGATTTTCCGTGGTTTATTTCCATATGGGGCGAAGGGAGCGCCGATACCATGCCTTTGCTTAAACGCGTCATTGAGCTTGGCGGGCATATCAAAACAGGTTTGGAGCTGCATTATGATCCCAATCGCAAACCAACCAATGTGGAGCTTCTGCAGGAGGTACAGGCGCTCGCCCGGGCTGTCGGCCGCCCATTGGCAAAGCAGTGCGAGGTAGGTGACATCCTCGGGATTGGGTAGGTAAACGGCAGATTTTCGAGCGGAGCGTGGTATTGGCGCACGTCTAGTGGGTTGGGGTGACGCGGCACGGGGCGCGCTTCTTGAGGGGCAACGTTGCGAGGCACGGGGCGCACGTCTTGTGGGGCAGCGTTACGCGGCACGGGGGGAACTCCTTTCGTCATTTGCTTTTCAAATGCCACTTCCCTCAAGAGGGGAGCTTTAAGTTCGTTTCTGCATCTCTTACCAGAAGCTCCTTCGCTTTGCTCCTGAGGATGACAAAGCTTCATAAACATAGGGTTATTCCCTACTTTTCTGTCGCCGCTTCTTTGAGCTGCTGCCGTTTCTCTGCCAGCAGCTTTTCTTTGTTCGGGCGGGAATCGTCCAGCAGAAAGGCTGCCCAGGTCAGGTCAGTGTTATCCGTATGCTGCTGCCAGTAGAGGAGCCTGTCTGTGTAATAGTTGATCTTGTCCCGGATCGGTGCGTCATAGCTGTCCTTGTTTTCCAGAACAATCGCCGTCAGCTCGTAGAAAACGAGACCGAGGGCGTGGGTCTCGACGTGGACCGTAGCGCCGGCGTGTCCGATGGCGTGGCAGAGGGCGGCAAAAACAGGATCGCCTAGCTCCTTCGCGGCAGCGTGGGCGTCGAGAATCGCCCGTTTCGCCGGAGGCATTTTTATATGGCCTCTCGCCCACGCCTCACATTGTTCCAATGCTGTCCGCGGGCGGCGCTCACCGGGATATTTTGCTTCAAACCACCTGAGCGTTTCATGCGCGCAGTCAAAAGCCCAGAGCACGAGCGTCCGGTGCTTTTGGAGTGTCATTAACTCATCAAGTTCCTGAAGGCATGCGCTGTCGCGGGAAAACAACACCTTGTTCCCTTTTTTCAGTTTTTCTTCGACATCTGAGAGCATAACGCAGCTCCTCTGTAATTATCTTCCTATCCAACATTCCCTCGTGAGGGACGCTTTGTGAGGAAACCGGGTATTGTTATTAACGCGGGGTTACGAGGCACAGGGCACCCCTTCAGTCACCAAGAGACTTCTTCGAAGCCTCTTGGCGCCAACTCCCCCAAGGTGGAGCCAGGGGACCGCGTTTACGGTAGTGCGTCAATACGCAGCAGCATGGCAGGAGCAGCTCCCCGCAATATAATCAGCTCAAGCACTGTGGCTTCGGTTCTGATGTTATCATAGCATTATTTCCATAAAACAGGAAGAGCTGCCGGAATTTGTGCATGGAAAACAGCGCCGCGATACGGTAGGCTAATCATATATATTTATATGGAGGCCTGTTACCATTTGAAAAAGCTTTTTCTATGGCTCTGTGCTGTTCTTTTTTCATCCTCATTCTTGATGACAAACGCGGGTGCGGCGGATTACAAGTTCAACATGTCTTACATATACTTCGGTAATTCTACAGGGTACACAAAGCTTGTGGACGCGACGCAGAATTCACTAGACGAGGTCACACCGAATTACTTCAGCCTGGACACGGCCGGGAATCTGGTGATGACAAACGCTGCGAGCAAAAGCTTTGTGGACGCCATGCACGCGCGGGGCATCCGGGTCGTGCCGTATCTGACGAACGACTGGGTCAAAACGACGGGAATTAACGCATTGAATAATAGCGCGGCGTTGGCGAAAGCGCTTTCAAAGGCGGCCGACGACTACAGGCTTAACGGCATCAGCCTTGATTTTGAAGGGCTCGGTGTCAGCGAGCGGGACGCCTATACGGATCTTGTCCGCCTTTTATATAACGAGCTGCACCCGAAGGGCAAGACGGTCACAGTGGCCGTCGCCGCAAACCCCTGGGGCTGGACGACGGGCTGGCAGGGGTCTTATGATTATGCCGGTCTCGCGCAATACTGCGATTACCTCATGATTATGGCCTACGACGAGTCTTACGCCGGCAGCAAGGCGGGGCCGGTTTCAAGTTTGTCGTTTGTTGAAAAGTCCGTACAGTACGCCGTGTCGAAAGCGCCGAAGGAAAAAATTGTGCTGGGTCTCCCCTTCTATGGGCGTATCTGGTCAAACAGCGGAGGGAGCCCGAAGGGCTACGGCATCAGCAACACAAAGATCGCACAGCTGGTCGCGGCTTATAAAGGCACCGTCTATATCGATAAGCCGAGCCGGTCGGCCTGCGCGGTCATCACCATCGGTGCAAACGACACAAAGCCCGTCATCGGCGGTAAGTCACTGGCGGCCGGTACATACACGATCTGGTATGATAACGAGCAGACGCTTAAAGAGAAGCTGACCCTTGTCTCAAAATACGATATCAAGGGCGCTGGCAGCTGGAGCCTCGGCCAGGAAACAGGCGCCACCTGGAATTACTATAAGCTCTGGCTTAACGGCTGTACCTTCAGCGATATACAGAACAGCTGGGCGAAGGACTACATATTGAGTGCCTATAAAAACAGCTGGGTCAAGGGCGTCACGCCCGATACCTTCGCGCCGGAGCAGTCCCTGACCCGTGCGGAGGCGGCCGCCCTCCTCGTCCGGTTTCTGGGCTTACACGTTGAGCAGAATAGCGCTTACGGCTTTGACGACACGAGAGGCAGCTGGGCCGAGAGCTACATCAATACGGCGCGGCGTTATGCGCTGATCGACGGCATCGGCGATAACTGCTTCGCTCCGGACATGCCCGTCTCGCGGCAGGAGCTCGCCGTCATGCTGAACAACCATCTGGGTTACACGCCGTCCGGCGGGCTGGCTGCATTTGAAGATGTGTGTTCGGAAAACAACACCTGGTCTTATGACGCGATCTGTGCCTTGAATGAAAAAGGCATTATTACAGGCTACCCCGACGGCAGCTTCAAGCCGGAGGTCAGCGTCTCAAGAGCGGAGATGACGGCACTGGTGGTGCGGACGGATATGGGGTAAATATGAAACCGGCTGTCTTTGTATAGGCAGCCGGTTTTGAATTAAACCGCCATCACAGCAGTATAGGGGTATTTACTCAGTATATACAGCGCTTTGAGCGTGAGGAAGCGGCTGGGCTGACGGCGGGGTTCCATGATAAGATGCTCGTTGCCTTTGTGCATGTTTTCGAGGTTCCACAAGCCGTCGGGGGTGCGTTTTTTTATGAGCCAGGTTAAGGCTGGCGCCATGCGCTCGTCATAAGGCGTATCGGATCGGGCGAAATAGTCGAGGATACGCAGCAGGTCGTACCGGTAACGGAAGGGGTAGGACAGCTGGCGGCAGCGCTTGCCGTCTTCGATGAAGAGCCGGTTGGAGAGCAGGTATTCTATCGCGCGTCTTTCAGCTTTGAACACCTCATTGATAAGGTATGTGAAGCCGGCTTCTTTGTAGGATAGGAAGCCTTCAAGGACGCAGACGGTTGTGTGCGGATCACTTAAACGATGGACGAGATCCCAGCCGAAGCCGCCGTTTTCATTTTGGACGGACAGGATATAGGCGGCGAGCTTCTCTATCCGGTTATCGTCGGGGCAGAACCAGGAGGCGTAATCGAGGATCATGCCGTCGACGCAGACATCGCTCTGCACGAGTGTCTTGGAAAAATTGATGCCGCCATTATCAAGCTGGCATTCGTCAAACGCTCTTGAGACCATTTCACGGCATGGCGCGCAGGACGGTGGCATCCCGAGGTTTTTAAGGTCGGTGAGCGTATAGTGCGTGCTTGTCCATTTCGGCTGGTAAAACCATAAGCCCCAATGGCCGCCGTCAGAACGCTTCGACAGGAGCTCCGCTCCGAACCCCTCTGTCTCGATACGTTTTTGAAGGTCCGTCACTTGCCGCGCGCTGCTTTTCAGCAAATACTTATGTACCTGATACTGTACGGATACATCACCGGCGAGAAGCCACTCTATTATCTTATTCATTGCAATTTTCTCCTTTTTCATATTTCC
>CAZJCH010000268.1:0-4257 GCA_964544005.1 uncultured Papillibacter sp. | reverse complement strand
GCAACGCCCTCCTCATCCCGATGACCGAGTTCTCACTTGGCCTCACCGGCGATATCAACGACATCATGAACGCCCATAACCTCGCCATGGTCGCACTCAACGCCCGCATGCAGCATGAGCGCAACTATTCCGACGAAGAGCTTGCAAAACGCGGCCTTAAGAGGATCGACGTGGATCCTGAGCGCGTTGAGTTTGGCTGGGTCATAGACTTCTGCGCCCAGTGCCTGCGCAATATCCGCATCGGTATGGGCACAACGAAGAACGACGGTTTTGAGATGGATTCAAAATTCGGCATCGCCGTCGGCAGCGAGCTCATGGCAATTCTGGCCGTTGCGCGTGACCTTGCGGATCTGCGCGACCGCATCGGCAAGATCATTCTTGCCTACGACAAGAAGGGCAACCCCGTCACCACCAAGGATCTCGAGGTTGACGGCGCTATGACCGCATTCATGAGAAATACCATCAACCCGACGCTCTGCTACACGGTTGAGCACCAGCCCTGCTTCGTGCACGCCGGTCCGTTTGCCAATATCGCCATCGGCCAGTCCTCCATCATCGGCGACCGTCTGGCTCTCAAGCTCTTCGATTACCATGTCACAGAGTCCGGCTTCGCCGCCGACATCGGCTTCGAGAAATTCTGGAACGTCAAGTGCCGCCTGTCCGGACTCAAGCCCAACGTCTCCATTCTTGTCGCCACCATCCGCGCGCTCAAGATGCACGGCGGCGGCCCGGCGGTTGTTGCCGGACGGCCCCTGCCTGCCGAATACACCGAGAAGAATCTCGACCTCCTGGAAAAGGGTTGCGATAACCTGTTCCACCATGTGGCCAATGTCAAGAAATCCGGTATTCAGCCTGTCGTCTGCATCAACAAGTTCTACACCGATACCGAGGATGAAATCAACCTTATTAAGAAGCTCTGCAAAGAGCGCAACATCCGCTGCGCCCTCTCCGAGCACTGGCAGTATGGCGGCGAAGGCGCTAAGGAGTTGGCCGAGCTCGTCGTTGAGGCCTGCGAAGAGCCCGTTGACCTCAAGTACCTCTATCCTCTCGAGATGCCTCTTCGCCAGCGTGTTGAGAAGATCGCGAAGGAAGTCTACGGCGCCGACGGCGTCGACTGGGCACCGCTTGCTATCGAGAAGGCGGAGCGCTTCGAGGCTGACCCGTATTATGCGGATTTCTCCACCATGATGGTCAAAACACATCTGTCGCTGTCCCACGATCCCGCAATCAAGGGCGTACCGAAGAACTGGCGTCTGCCGATTCGCGACATCCTTGTCTACGGCGGCGCGAAGTTCCTGTGCCCGATGGCCGGCTCAATCAGCATGATGCCCGGTACCGGCTCCGACCCCGGATATCGCCGCATCGATGTCGATACGACAAACGGCAAGGTCTCCGGTCTGTTCTAAAAGCTATATTTTCCGTTATGCCGCCGTCTCCGGACGGCGGCATAACGGGCAATGACCCATTAATATGAGAGGAGACATTTTTATGTCATTTGTTTCTGTCAGCAGCGCTGAATTTGTCAGCGTGCTTGCCTCGAAAGCAGCTGTTCCGGGCGGCGGCGGCGCTTCCGCTCTCGTCGGCGCCATCGGTACCGCACTTGGCAATATGGTCGGCAGTCTGACCGTCGGCAAAAAGAAGTATGCAGACGTAGAGGCTGATATCGTTGCGCTCCAGGCCAAAGCAACCGCGCTGCAAAACGAGCTGCTTTATTTGGTAGATCAGGACGCCGTCGTATTTGAGCCGCTCTCAAAGGCTTACGGCATCCCCAAGGAGGATCCGAATCGCGAGCGCATCATGGAAGCCGCGCTCAAGGACGCCTGCTCCGTTCCCATGGACATCATGCGCGCATGTGCAAAATCCATAGACGTCATTGCCGAATTTGCCGCCAAGGGCTCAGCCCTTGCCATTTCAGACGCCGGCGTGGGCGTCGCGTTCGCAAAAGCCGCGCTGATGGGCGCCAGCCTGAACGTGTTTATCAACACTAAATCGATGACTGACAAAGCATACGCCGCGACAATCGAAAAAGAGGCGGACGAGCTTCTCAATATGTACTGCGCGCTGGCGGACAAAATTTACGAATCCGTCATCACCCGACTGAGATAGGAGGTCATTATGGCTGAATTATTAAAAGGTGCGGCTGTCGTCGCCGCGATGAATGAAAAAATGACGGCTGAAATCGCCGCCCTCAAGGATAAGGGCGTCTCCCCTACTCTGGCCATCCTCCGCATCGGAGAGAGAGACGATGATATCTCCTACGAAAAAGGCGCCACGAAGCGCTGCAGCACCGTAGGCGTCGCCGTCAAGAACGTCGTGCTTCCGGCAGATGTCACCCAGAACGTCCTGCTGCAAAACATTGAGGCGCTCAATAATGACAAGAGCGTTCACGGCGTCCTCATCTTCCGTCCCCTTCCCAAGCACCTGGACGAAGAAGCCGTCAGAAGAGCCCTGAAGCCCGAAAAAGATATCGACGGCATCACCGACGGCTCCCTGGCCGGCGTCTTCACCGGCAGCGGCGCAGGCTTCGCTCCCTGCACGGCCCAGGCCTGCATGGAGATCCTTGATTTTTATAATGTGGACTGCAAGGGTAAACGCGCCGTCGTCGTCGGCCGCAGCCTCGTCGTCGGGAAGCCGGCTGCCGTCATGCTGCTCGGCAAGCACGCCACCGTCACCGTCTGCCACACGCGCACAATCGACATGCCCTCCGTTGTCAGAAACGCTGAAATCGTCATCGTCGCCGCCGGCAAGGCAAACGCCGTGACAAAGGAATACCTCTCGCCCGGCCAGATCGTCGTCGACGTCGGCATCAACATGACGGACGACGGCAAGCTCTGCGGCGATGTGAAATTCGACGACGCCGAGCCGATCGTCGGTGCGATCACGCCGGTCCCCGGCGGCGTCGGAACGGTCACAACGTCGGTACTCGTCTCGCATGTTGTGGAAGCAGCAAAGAAACTCGTATAATATTGTGCACATAGCACGAACGTTTTGTGACTATCATATGAATTTTGTATTATTGAACTGTTTTTGCATAATTATTTAAGTGGTTTTGTATTTCGTTTATGCATTTCGAAATATTTTCCGCATTTTTGTAATTTTGTATGACCGTTACGCGAAAATCATTGTAATTGTATGATGGTGTATGATATATTAATAAACGCTAAAACTTGTACTATTCTGTGTCGTCATGATTTGACGAGATAACGGCGCTCATATGCCGTTTTGAGAAAAAAAGGAGCAGTTTATTTATGATTATTATTGCTGAAAAACTGAACGGCTCAATCCCGTCGTGTGCAAAAGCGATTGCCGCGAAGGATGCCGACTATATCCGCGAGTTCGCAAAAAAGCAGGCCGAGGTTATTGAGAATGTCGAAGCCGGCGGCTTCATTGATGTATGCTCCTCTGTTAAAGAGGGTGAATTTGAGGCGATGCAATGGATGCTCGACCTCGTAAAGGAAGTCACCGACTGCCCGATCTCCGTTGACAGCCCCGACGTTAATGTCTGCATCAAGGGCATGCAGTACCTCGAAGAAAAATACGGCGATAAAAAGGGCCTTTTTAACTCCGTATCAGGCGAGGGGAAGAAATTCGACGTCGCGTTCCCCCTTCTGGCAAAAAACAAATGGGATGTTATGATTTTGCTTTGCGATGATACGGGTATTCCCAAGACTGCCGCAAAGCGCATCGAGGTGTTTGACGCCGCGATGGCAAAGGCCAAGGAATATGGCATCGCAGACAGCCGCATCCACATTGATCCCCTCATCGAAATGCTGTGCACTTCGGAAGACGGCATTGCGATGGTTGTCGAGGTCATGTCGCATATCAAGAAAAACCATCCTAAGGTTCACATCTCCGGCGCTGTGTCGAACATTTCGTTCAACCTGCCGGTACGCAAAATCGTCAACATCGCTTTCACCGTTCTGGCGATGAACGCCGGCATGGACAGCGGTGTGCTTGATCCGCTGAATCAGGACCTTATGGGTGTCATTTTCGCCACGGAATCGCTTCTCGGCATGGACGAGATGTGCATGGAGTATATCGGTGCGTACCGCGCCGGCATCTTCGGCCAGAAGAAATAATTGCGTAGTTCAGCTGATTAAGCTTATTCTATAACTTTAATTAATTACAGGAGGAATTTTCACATGTCAAAAATCAAGGATGTCGCACAAGCCGTTGAACTCGGCAAAGTCAAGCTTATTGAAGGTATTGTTCAGGAAGCCCTCGATGCCGGTGACGATCCGAACGCGATCCTCAACG
>CAZJCH010000267.1:0-4295 GCA_964544005.1 uncultured Papillibacter sp. | reverse complement strand
ACTCCCTCGCATAATCCGCAGCGGCCAGATCATAGCCCTTCCGGATCATCGCCCTTTTTGCCTGTTCATCCCGCATTGCCGATCCTCCCGCAACCCGACTCTTCCGCCACTTCTTACCATAATAGTACTCTTATTGTAAAAAAACAACCGTAAAAGAAGTGATCCCGAACGTTAATCGCATCTGCGTCCCCGGCGCTTTGCCGCCCTGCCGGCATCTCGCAATTCAGCAGTCCGCTCCCATACTCCATTGTTGTCCAAGCGCGCGTTTCATGTTATTCTTAATAATAAATGGAAATAGTATCTGTCAGTATAAAGGAGGTACACACATGAATGAAAACAGAACGCTTGACAACCTGATGGCGGCCTTTACCGGGGAAGCCGAGGCAAACAGAAAGTATACGGCTTATGCCAAAAAGGCCGAAAAGGACGGAAAGCTCAATGCCGCAAAGCTCTTCAGAGCCGCAGCCGACGCCGAAACCCTGCACGCCCTGAAGCATTTCGAAGTGGCCGGTAAAATCGGCTCGACGGCGGACAACATTAAGGACGGCATCAAAGGTGAAACCCACGAGTTCAAGGATATGTATCCGGAATTCGTCAAGGCTGCCGAAGCGGAGGGCAACAAGGCCGCGCTGCTTTCCTTCACCTTCGCCATGAAGGCGGAAGAGGTCCACGCGAAGCTCTACCAGGAGGCCCTGGAAAGCCTTGACCAGACGGAGGAAATCTTCTACTACCTCTGCCCCGTCTGCGGCAACATCGAAAAATACGTCCCCGAAAAATGCAGCATCTGCGGCGTCCCCGGCGATAAGTTCATCAAATACTGATCCTCGCGGGGCGCTGATCCGTCGGCGCCCCGCTCTCATGCACAAGTATTTGGTGACTTAAAAAGCGATACGCTGGATTGATTCCTGCCGAAAAAGAAGATATAATCGCTGCATAATATCATAAAAAATCACCGAAGGAGATATGCTTCATGCCCGAAGAGAAATTATATGACATTGCCCTGCAATATAAGAACACAAAGCTTTGGAAGCAGCTGGGCGATTCGGAGCTGTTTGCGCTTGAGCTCTCACACGGGGAGACCGGCTATTGCTGCGTGATGGGCGAGCTGGGCGAGCATATTGCTCTGGCTCTGTATGTCGGACGTAACGGACTTGATTCCTACCGCAATATGTTTGAGGCGCAGGATGCGCCGACGATTATGCAGCAGCGCGAGCTTATGCTCTCTCAGGACTGTATGCAGTGCTCCTTTGAAAACAAGGGCGAATTAAGCCCCCCCGAAGTTGAAGAAGTCATGAAATATGCAAAAACTCACGGCATCAGTTTTCGCGGGCGGAAGTCCTTCCCGCAGTTTCAGCGCTACAGACCCGCGCGTTATCCGTGGCAATTGAAGGATAAGGAGGAGGAACAGCTTCTATCCGAGGCGTTATCAGCGGCCCTTCAGGTTTCGGAGAAGCTTAAGCAAGCAAGCAAAAAAAGTCTGGGCTTTCTTGACGGTCCGCCGTACAACCGTTCGATACCGCTTTTGAAAAGAAACGGGGGCCGGTATAAGCTGGGCAAAACAGACCTGCCGGTCAGGCAGGAGAGTATCTACCCGTCGCCCCCTGTCAGGGACGAGCTGCTGATCGCCAGGCTGAAGAACAAAAAGAAAACAAACCGGGCTTGGGCCTGTGAAGTAGCCATGTTTCCGAGCCCCATGAGCGACGAAGCCGCAGATGAGGATGGAATCGTAGAAGCGCCCGAGGACGCGCCGTTTTTTCCGTATATGCTGCTGACCGCCGATTGCATGTCAGAGATGATCGTTTTAAACGAACTCGTTGCCGATTACGACCGCGACGCCGAAAAGCTGGTAACAGCTCTCGCCCGCTCCATGAACGAGCAGGGCGTGCCGTCTGAGCTCCGGGTCAGGGACAAGCGTACGGAGCTTTTGCTCGGCGCGTTTGCCACGCAGGCCGGCATAAAAATCATACGGCGCGATGATCTGCCGTTACTGGATGATATCGAGGAGGACTGCCTTTCCCAATTCGGTTCCGGGCAGCTCGACAATGAGGATATCGCTGAAGAAATGTTCGAATTATTAATGCAAATGGACGACCAGGACCTCCGGTCCATTCCTCCCGAATTGCATCAGCAGCTGCTCGAACTGGAACGACAGGGCGCTCTTCCCGAACCGGTAGCCGCCCGCATCCGCCGCCTTTTCAAATAAAAAAGCGCATAACACCAGCCGCCCTTCCTTATCGCAACCCTACTCATCCCTGCTCTTCAGCCCCTCCACGATATTCAGCCTGCCGATACGCCGCGCGCTTAAAAGCGCAGTGAAGCCTGCCATGACGGCGACGGCCGCTCCGGAAATGGCATAGCTCTCCGGAAATATCGCAGCGGACAGCACGAAGCTGTCGCTGGAGAAGGCGGTTTTGACAGCGTTCAGGATCACATACCCCAGCGCAAATCCGGCCGCCAGCGCCGGTATCAGCTGCAGCGCCGTCTCCTTGACATGCGCCAGCATAATGCTCCTCGTGGGGTATCCCATCACGCCCATAAACATATACTCGTATTCCCGCGCGGACAGGTTCATCAGCCCCACGGTATACAGCACCGTGAGCCCGAGGATCACCGCGCAGGCCAGCATAAACCAGATGAGCGTATCGAGGCTCTCCATGATGGAGGCAAAGCTCTCTGTGTCGTCCTGAAGCGTAGAATACTCAAAGCCCAGGTCCCGGCTCAAATCCTTGAGCGCGCCCGTATCGGCGTCCCTGGCAAAAATAACATTATAGGCGGGCATAAACCCCGGGATTACCTTTGCAGCATACTCGTAGCTGGTGTACAACGACAGGCTGAAGCTCTGCGCCGAAACGCCCCCCACTGTCACCACCGTATCGTTGATTATCAGCGTATCGCCCGCGCCTGCGTTCCACTGCTGCGCGTAATATTCCGGCAGTATCACGCCGTCCTTCATGCGGCTTGTATCGATGCGCTGCATATCAAAACCATCTTCCACCACATACAGCCGGTACTCCCCGCCGCTGATTGTGACGGGCACCGCCAGCGCCTTGCTCACCTCGTCGAGGCTCTCTTCCACTGGGTGTTCAGCTTTCATCGGCATGAGCGGCACTTCAATCAGCGCGTCATACTGCGCGAATTCATTGAAATACGAATCCCGCGTTTGCTCCGCCGAGTTGTAAAAGCCCAGCGCGAACGTGAGCAGCGCGCAAGAGGCGCACATGCCCAGCAGCACGGCCAAAAAACGCCCCTTGTTCCGCAGGGCGCTCTTGAGCGCATACCGGGTGTTGAACGACAGCCGTTTCCACACATAACCGTCCTTCCCGGCCCCTGTCCGCCTGCCGCCCGACGGCAGCCTGGCGCGCATCAGCTCGGCGGGCATCGGCTTCAAAACGCCGCGCACGCCAAAGAGCGCCGAAACGGCGCAGACGGCCGTACAGACGGCAATGACGGATAACCAAAGCGCGGGATAAAACACAAACGCCAGCCCCGGCACCTCGAACATCACCGAAAAGAAGCCGATGATCGTATCGCACAAAAGCGACGCGGCAACGCACCCCAGCACCGCGCCCAGGAGCGCCGTGAGCGTAAACTGCGCGATGTAGATAAACACCAACCTGCCGTTATGGACGCCCAGCGCCTTATAGATGCCCGCCTGCCTGCGCTCCATGGCGATCGCACGCTTGATGGACACATAAATAATCATCACAATGAGCAGCGCGAATATGAGCGGGAACACAAAGGCAAAGGTGCGTATCTGGTCAAGATCCGCTTCATACAGCACCTTGTTGAGCTGGTCGTCCTGCATCACAGTTCTCAGCGCGCTGATTTTTATGCCGAGGCTTTCCGCCGCGGCCTTTGTTATATCTCCTGCGGCGACGATCTCGTTATACCCCGTCTCAAAAAAGTCCTCCGTTACGAACAGCACGCCGAAGCTTTCGCTGTCCGCCATCAAGGCGCGCTCGTTCTGAACGAGATACACATACTCCGGCGACGCAACGATCCCCGTCACACGCAGGCCGCGCCCATCTATTGGCAGCGTATCCCCGACTTTTATACCCCTGGCCTCCGCATGCTTTTTTATCAGCGCGCATTCTCCGGCCTCCGACGGCAGGGCGCCCTCGTACAGGTACGGCGCGTTAATACCGCCGGTGAGCGCAACTGCCCGCAGCGTTATATCGTCGTCCCTGAAATCCCGCACCGCGCGCCCCCGCGCCTCCCGTACCCCCGGCTCTTCCACCGCCTTATGTACATCGTCCGCGCCGAAGCTGCCGTAAAACGTCACATCGGCATACCCC
>CAZJCH010000266.1:0-4300 GCA_964544005.1 uncultured Papillibacter sp. | reverse complement strand
AGTCACATGACGCACCTAAAAAACACCCTGCAAAAATATCTCCGTTACCCGGCGGCGCATCGGCGTCGTGCGCCCCGTCCTTAAGCGCGGCTCCGTCTTGTTCCCACAGTACGGCAGCGAACGTGCGGAGCGCTGCCGTATGATCCTCTTGGATAAAGCTTTCGAATCCGGCCGCCGCCAACGCTGCCATAAGCGCGTCCGGTGTCAGAGGAGGCATCGGCCGCTCGTGCACACTGCTCGAGGATAAGCTGCGCGTCGCCCAGCAGTGACAGCGTGCATTCAAGGAAAATAGCGTCAAGACTGTTATACTCGAGACAGAGCGTTTGACAATCCCGCCGGATGAGGCTTAAGCCCGGATAACGTTTCAGCCCGAGGCTGATGAGCTTGTCGGATATTTCAAGGCCAACGACGTTTAAGCCGTATTTTTCGGTCAAAAAAGCCGCCGTCGAACCCGTCCCGCAGCCGATATCGGCAACACGCATGCCCGCGCTGAGCGCGGCAAGCCGGACGGCGCGGTCCGTCAGGCGCAGGCCGCCGGGGTGCATCGACCCGCCGGGAGTCATATTAAAAACGGCTGACTCGTAAATATTCGTCATCCGATTCACCTTGAAAAAGGCGTTAAGTAACGGGCGCAGAACGGTATAATCCTGTTGTTCCCGTTTGCTTCGTTCACGGTGCCGACATGCAGGCTGCACCGCCGGAGCCGCTCGATATCGAGTGTATAAGCGTCCTGAAAAGCCATCGCCGTTAGCGTGAACCCATGGGATTTGACCCTTTTCAAAAAGGTGCCCATATCGGTATAATCCGCGCGGCCTTCCGATGGCGTGCCTTCCGCAGGAGGCATATCGTCGTCGGCAGACCGTTTCCACCGTCGCGACACGAAAGCCCTGTTTTTAAGATGCGAATTCTCGTCACAGCAGGAAGCTTTCTTTCCTGCCGACGCCAAGCGCAGCAGCATATTATTCGGGAGTACCACGAAATCGCCGTGAAAGCCGCACCGGGGGTGGTCACAGCGGGACGGGGCGAAATCGTTGATTTTGACTTTACCGCCGGTTTGCTTTTCCGCGGCGTTAAGAATCTCCGGCAGTGTGATCCTGTCTTTATTATCGGGCGCTTTTGGATAACGTCCGAAATAACTGATCGGCTGAAAGTGAACGCCCCTGACGGCGGGAGAACGGGAGATTCCGAAATTAATGATATCCCCAATGTTATGATCGTTGATGCCCGGTACGACGGTCGGTACGAGTGTGACACCCAGCCGGTTATCTCCACAGACCTCGATCGCCGCTTTTTTCTGCGCGAATATCGGACGGCCGCGGAGCTTTTCGTAGATGGCATCCTCCGTCCCGTCAAATTGCAGGAAGACAAAGGAGAGTCCGGCGTCGCACAGCGCCTTTGTATAGGCTGGGTCCGCACCCAGGCGGAGGCCGTTGGAGTTGAGCTGGATGTTTTCGCAGCCGGCTTTTTTTGCCGCCGCCACGATTTCGGGAAGATCGTCCCGCACCGTCGGTTCGCCGCCGGAGAGCTGCACAAACGTGTTGCCGTTGTCGGCGAGTCTTTTGAATGCTTCGTAAAGCGCGCCGACTGTCAGCTCGGCAGCTGTGTTTTTCAGGTGGGAGGCATCACCTGCCGAGGCAAAGCACACGGGGCAATTCAGATTGCAGCGCGGTGTGATCTCCACAAGCATACAGCAGGTTTTCTGGAGGTGGTGCTCGCAGAGGCCGCAATCGTTTGGACAATTGGGGGTATTGGTTTGCTCAGGGGGTGTGTATTCACCCCATGTCTCGAACGCGGGGTTTTCCCCACGCCAGACGACGGCTTCAACAGCGCCATGCTCGGGGCAGGTTTTTTCAATAAAGTACTCATGCCCCTTCTTGACGATATCGGCCGGCAGCCGCTTTAAGCAGACAGGGCAGACGCTCAATGTATGCCGGATGATCTCTTTCATTTCGTTTTCCTCACGTGTTGGTGTGCCCTGAAAGCTCTAACGGTGACAGTCAATATCCCGCAGGGCGCGCCGGTGCGGCCGCGCCCTGCGTCCATGTGTTATGCTGGTGTTGCTTAGAGGGGATTGGCCTTGATGAATTCAAGCTCTTCCTCAAATGTCGGCCCGAGGAAATACTTCGGCGGCGTGAGATCCTCGCCCCGCTGCTTCTTCTCATAGGCGGCCTTGACCTTGTCAGGCGTGGCCGGCAGGTCATAGACGCGCGCGCCGCAGGCGCTGGCTATGGCGTTGATGACAGCCATATGGCCGGAGCACTGGAAGTTCTCGGAGCAGCCGGCGGAGCCCTGAGGCCCGTTTTTACGCGGCGTCTCCTGATAGATGATATTGAAGTCGTCCGGGATCATATCGATGGTCGGGATGCCGCAGCCGGCCATATTGCCGTGCTTTTTCTCGGCGTTGTAGTCCTCACTGAGGGCGAAGCCGATGCTGTGGGAAAGCCCGCCGTAGCCTTGGCCGTCCACGGCAAGGATATTGCCGATCATGCCAACGTCCGCTGCTGTGGTGTAGCGGAGAACCTGCGTTTTTCCTGTCGCCACGTCGACCTCGACGAGCGCGCAATTGACGGCGTACATGAACTCCGAGTTCTTTTCGCCCTCGCCGGTATTCGGGTTCAGTCCCGGGTCGGCCATGCCCAGTTGATCGTAATGGCCCAGATATTTCGTGGGTATGCCCTCTTTCAGCATCTCGTCGTAAGTGCGGAACGTTCCGTCCGGCTTCGCCATCGCAGCGAGCAGCTTGTTGGCCGCATCAATAGTGGCCTTGCCGGCCATAAAGTGGGAGCGGCTGGCAGCGGACAGGCCGGTCTTCGGGCAGGTCTCGGTATCGTTCATGACGAGCTTGACCTTATCGGGCGTGAGCTTCAGCGGCGCAAGGGCCCGGAGGGTATGCGTCAGCGTACCGATATCGCCGCCCTGCCCTACGTCCTGCCAGGTGTTGTAATGGGTGACAGTGCCATCCTGGTTCAGCTCCAGCGCGACCTCGGCCGCGTCGAAATTGCCGGTCGTGCAGAGGAAACCGCCGAGGCTGAGCCCAACGCCCAGATGACGGCCTTCCTTTTTCGCCGCTTCGGCCTCTCGCTTATACTTGTCATATACGGGCTTGAGTTTTTCCATCAGCGCGGGGTAAATATCATAGCTCATATAAGGCCTGCTGTTGATGGTGGTATCGCCGGGCTTGGCAAGATTCTTATAACGGAATTCCCAGGGATCAATACCCGCTTTTTCGGCGGCCATATCGATGAGGGCCTCGGTCGTCGTATAGATTTGGGGCGCGCCAAAGCCCCGGTAGGCCGTCTGGAAGCCGTTGTTGGACATGCCGGCCCGGGCCAGCGCTTTGATATTGGGAATGTTATAGCCGTGGAAACCGATGGACACAAAGTTGCCGAAGATGATGCTGGCGACGACGGTGTAAGCCCCGTGATCCAGCGCTACATCGTATTCGGCGGCCACGATCCGGCCGTCCTTGTCACAAGCCAGACGGCCGTTGGAGAAGGAAGCGCCGCGCTTTCCTGTCGTGTGGTTAAACTCCTCGTAGCTAAGCGTCAGCGTGCAGGGAACACCCAAATTCTGAACGGCTGTCGCCACAAGGGAGTAGGTGTTGGAAGTGACCGAGTTGCCGAAGGAGCCGCCTGTGGGGTTTTGAATAATGCGGAGCTTGTCCTCCGGCTGGCCGGTGGCGGCGGAGATTTCACCGCGGGAGTCGTGAAGCGCCTGCGCCCGGCACTGGATGACCAGCATGCCGTCGGCGTCGTAATAGCCCTGAACGGTGTCCGGCTCGATGGGCAGATGCGGCTCCCGCTGGGAGTGAAAGCTGCCCTCGACAACAACCGGGGCATCCTCAAACAGCGCCTCAGTATCCTGACCCTTGAAAAGCGGCTGCTCCATATAGAAATTGGGCAGCTGCTCCTGGAGCTGGATGGCGTTGGGCATGACGGCCTCGGGATACGTCATATACTCCGGCAGAAGTTCCAGATTCTGTTGCACCTTCTTTGCGGCTTCACGGGCATGCTCTTCCGTATCGGCGGCGACCAGTGCGACGACGTCGCCGCGGCGGTTGATCTTCTTGCCGCAGATGACCGGGAATTCCAAAAGCCCGTGTGCTTTCATGCGGGGATGGATTTGGGGTACGGGCAGACTGTTGGTGCCCTTCACATCCTTGGCAGTCATAATTTTGATGACGCCGGGCATTTTTTCGGCATCAAGGGTGTCGATGCTGAGGATTTTGGCGTGCCGGACCTCCGAGAGAACGACGGCCAGGTGCGCCGTGCCTTCCGGCATCTTCAGCTTCAGGTCGTCG
>CAZJCH010000265.1:0-4313 GCA_964544005.1 uncultured Papillibacter sp. | reverse complement strand
TTCCGGTCTGAACCATCCTGTTGACAACATTGTTCCCCGCGCCGCCGATTCCGGCGACTTTAATCACAACGACGTTATCCGGACCACTCTCGAGTGAAAACGACATATTCTAATCCTCCCGTATATGATATCTTTGGCAGACATTATAATTCAATTATGGTATAGCATTGCCATAATAATTACCGATAGTTACTGATTTTATAAGTTATTGCAATATTATTGTTTATTTTATAACTAATTTTTGTTCAGGTCAATAGTTCACATAACATAAATTTAGAGTTTCCGCGCAATTTATGTATTTTTTAGCTAAATTTCAAACGTTCGTGCTATCAGGATGGTATAAAACGCGCTTTAATTTCGGCGGATAAGTCAATTTTTATCTTGCCTTTCTCGTCGTCCTCCAGCTGTGATATGACGTTCTGCATCAGCGAGAGCTTGTAATCGGCATCTTCTCCGCCGCTCATGATCACAGTGAAACGGTCGGTATACGTAAAGGTAATGTTGCCGATATTCGTCATATCGAGTGACCCGACCTTTCCCGCCAGGCCCGCGTTATCTATCGCGCAGAGCACATTGATCAGGTATTGCAGCTTCGTCTCCTGGTCGTTATTTACTTTGATCTCCCGGCCCTCCGCCATGGAAACCGGCTCGATGCCGCTGACGCTGATTTTTTCTGCGGCATCGTCGAAGTCGGTTTGCTCAAGGACTCTGGCTTTCTGGTCTATGATCCACCAGCTGCCGCTATAGCTGAGGACGGCAATGGGCTCGCTCTCCGTCACCTTAATGACGACCCTATCCGGTACGATTTTTTCAATAACGATTTCATTCAGATAAGGTAAGGTCAGGCCTATTTTTTCCTCAACGGACTTCGCGTCGACAAAGATCAGATTGTCGCCTTTTTTAATACCGGAAACCGACAGAATCGTTTCCTCCGAGTATGTCTTCGCGCCCATTACTTCGATGACGGATATGCGGAAAAAGACACTGAAACCGAAAATCAGGATGATGCCGATCAGAAGCACTGCAATCGGCGTATAAAGGACCGCGCCGCGTCTGCGGCGTTTCATGTTTTTTTCTTCGGCCATTTTATGCCTCCCTCTTCAGTAATGCCTTAAGTATCCGCTGCTCAGTCGAATCTCAATATGTCTGCCCCCAGCGTTTCAAGGACGCCGACAATATCACCATATCCCCTGTCGATATGCCAAACGCCCGATATTTCCGTCGTTCCCTCCGCGCCTAGCGCCGCGACAATCAGGGACGCGCCGCCGCGCAGGTCAGTCGCCGTGATAGGAGCGCCGTACAGCTTTTTAACGCCGCTGACAATGGCGACACGGCCTTCTGTCTTGATATCGGCGCCCATCCGAAGGAGCTCGGCCACGTGCCTGTACCTGTTTTCGAATATGTTCTCGACAAAGACCGTCGTACCTTCCGCCGTCAGGCTTGCTGCCATGATCGGCGGCTGCGCGTCTGTTGGAAAGCCCGGATACGGTTTGGTAATGATCGGCTTCACGGCTTTCCTCTGTTTTTCGGCATTCAAAAAGATCGTATCGCTGCCCGTTTTGATCTCACAGCCCATTTCGGCCAGTGTTTGCGTCACCGTCTGGATGTGGCCCGGGCATACGTCCGTCAGCTCGATCGCTCCGCCGGATGACGCGGCGCAGGCGAGATACGTCGCCGCGACGATTCGGTCCGGAATGACCCAATGCTCTGTATTTCCCTTTTGTCCGCAGCCTTCAATTGTGATGATCGAGGTGCCCGCGCCATGGACCTTGATGCCCAGACGCCTCATATAGCTCTGCAGATCCCATATCTCGGGCTCGCAGGCAGCATTTGTAATGACTGTCGTGCCTGTACATTTCGCTGCTGCCAGCATCGTATTCTCCGTCGCGCCGACGCTTGGGAAGGAGAGATTGATCCGGCAGCCTTTGAGGCTTTTGGCCTTGCAGACGATATTTCCGCCTTCCTCTTCGATTTCCGCACCCATGGCACGCAGCGCCGAGAGGTGAAGATCGATCGGCCTGGGGCCAAGCTCACATCCGCCCGGCATCGAAAGGACGGCTTCCCCGAGGCGCGCCAGAATGGCGCCCAAGAAGATAACAGACGACCGCATCTCTCTCATGAGCTCATGGGGTATATCACTGCGCGTCAGCGTTTTCGAATCGACAAAGACCTTTTCGCCCTCACGGCTGACCACGCACCCCAAATGAACAAGGATTCTGGTTGCCGCGTCGACATCGCTCAGATTCGGGCAATTATGTATTACAGTTTCACCGCAAGCGAGAAGTGATGCCGCCATAATGGGCAGAACGCTGTTTTTTGCCCCGTGCACGGATACGGTGCCATACAGCCGTCTTCCGCCGTCAATACGTATTATACTCATAGTCAACCCCCGAAAACAGCATATAAATATCTGTACGCCGTATACTATGTCCAGAGGCTGTCTTTCGTTAATCAGCACATGGAAATAATTAGCTCCGCTATTTTTTTCGCGGAATCCGGAATGCCGGCTTTTTTCATTGCGTCCGACATCGCCGATAACTCGTCTTTGTTTTTTAGTAACCTTTCTGCCGTTTGATACAGCAGCGCACCCGTACACCCCCTTTCGCGGAGGACGACGGCGCCGCCCGTTTTACTCAGCTCCATCGCGTTTTTTTCCTGGTGGTTGTTCGGTACATACGGCGAGGGCACAATAATGGCCGGCTTGCCCATAGAGGTCAGCTCCGCGATTGTCGATGCCCCGCCCCTGCAAAGGACAAGATCCGCGGCCGCCATGACCGACGGCATGTTGTAGATATAGGTCCGTATGTCCACCCAAGGCGGAATGGTGATACCCGGCGAGCTCTCCTTCAGCCGGCAGATCAGCGCTTCAGTAACGGATTCATTTCCGCCGGTCGCGTGTATATGGTTGAAGCGCTTGCTCTCAATATTAAGCGCCATGAAATCCACGATGATTTCATTCATTCGCTCAGCCCCGAGCGACCCCCAGAAGGAGACGACAAGCGGCCTGTCGTCAATCCCCAGCAAAAGCCGCGCGTCGTTTCTACTTTGCGGAGAAAACCCGGCCCTGACAGGCGTACCTGTAAACAAAACCTTGCCCGGGTCCTTGTAAAGCTTTGAGACGTCGGGAAACGCAACGAGTATTTTGTCGACCGGCCCGGAGAGCATCTTTGTTGTCAGGCCCGGTACAGCGTTCGATTCATGGATCAAAGTCGGTATTCCCAGCTTTGCGGCTCTTTTGAGAACGGGATAACAGACGTATCCGCCCGTACCGACGACGGCGTCGGGCTTGAACCGGCTGATGATATCAGCCGACTGCCTGGCGGCGGTGGCCAGGCCTCCGAATGCTTTTATGTTGCGATAAAGCTTCCCCGGCGATATTCCCCGTTCAAATCCGCTGATCCTGATGTTTTCGATATCATAGCCCGCCTCGGGTATCAGCCTGTTTTCGAGCCGTCTGCCGGACCCGATAAAAAGGATTTTCGAATCGGGAACGGTACGTCTCATTTCATCGGCCAGTGCGATCGCCGGATTGATGTGCCCGGCTGTCCCGCCGCACGTAAAAAGAAATTTCATATCATTCCTCCGGCCCGCTATCCCGCTTTGACAATCGGAATATCCCTGGATACGGACAGAATAATCCCCATCTCGATGAGCTGAACCCACAGCGCCGTGCCTCCATAGCTGAAGAACGGCAGCGAAATACCAGTGCTGGGCAATAGATTCGTGACAACACCCACATTGAGAAACACCTGGATGGCCAGTAAGCTTGTAAGGCCGGTGACGACCAGAGAGCCGAATCTGTCCCTGGCGTGCAGCGCGAGCCAGAAGCCGCGCACGACCAGAAGCGCAAACAAGATCAGTATCAGTATTGCACCGATGTAACCCAGCTCCTCGCAGACGACGGAAAAGATGTAGTCGTTGTGCTCCTCTGGCAAATACAGATACTTCTGGCGTCCCTGCCCGATGCCCAGTCCAAAAAGCCCCCCGGAACCTATGGCATAAAGCGACTGTATGATCTGATAGGAGGACCCCTGCTTATCAAGCTCCGGATGCAGCCAGGCCGTGACTCGGTTCGACGCGTATTCAAGCTGTGTTATTGTCAGATACGCCACGATGGCCAGAATGACAGCCGCCAGCAAAAACCATCTGGCTTTTGTTCCGCCGGCGAACATCATGATCGCCGCGATCAAAACGATGATGACGGAGGCCGACAGGTGCGGCTCCAGGTACAAAAGCCCCACAAACGCGACGACGACGATCCCAAACGGCGCGACGCCGTACCTGAACGTTTTCATTTTTTCCTTATATGCGCA
>CAZJCH010000264.1:0-4322 GCA_964544005.1 uncultured Papillibacter sp. | reverse complement strand
CATGACGATTATTACAAACAGTGAAAATGAGACGGCCGAAGCCGGCCGCGCGCTTGCCGGCAGGTTGATGCGCGGCTGCTGTGTCGCGCTTTACGGCGAGCTCGGCGCAGGCAAAACAGCGTTTGTCAGAGGCCTCGCCCAGGGACTTGGAGTGAAAGCCCGCGTCACGAGCCCGACCTTTACCATCGTCAACGAATATCCGGGCGATATCCCGCTTTTTCACTTTGATATGTACCGCCTGAAAAGCGCGGACGAGCTTTTTGAGATCGGCTGGGACGATTACCTTGAGCGCGGCGGTATCATCGCCGCCGAATGGAGCGAAAACGCCGCCGACACCTTCCCTGCCGACACGGTTCGTGTCCGTATCGAAAAAACAGGTGACAGCAGCCGCCGTATAAATATCTTATGGCCTGGGGAATGTGTGCAGTAATTTTTAGTCCATGTGGGGATTTTATGAAGATATTAGCCTTGGAATCATCCGCCAAAGCGGCATCCGTCGCTTTATGCGAAGACAAAGCGCTCCTCTTGCAGTACTTTCAGAACTCAGGCCATACCCACAGCCGAACGCTGATGAAGATGACCGAGGATCTGCTCAATAACATCGGCATGACGCCGGGCGAGCTCGACGTTGTCGCCGTCGCGAGCGGCCCCGGCTCTTTTACCGGTATCAGGATCGGTGTCTCCGCTGCCATCGGCCTCGCCTGGGGCGCGGACAAGCCTGTCTGCGGCGTGTCAAGCCTGGAGGCGATGGCTTACCATATTGAAGAGCCGGACTACATTATTTGCCCCGTGATGGACGCCAGGCGCAGCCAGGTCTACAACGCGCTTTTCAGAAATTCTGACGGCAGCGTCACCAGGCTGACGCCCGACCGGGCACTGTCTATTTCGGAGCTGATCGACGGGGCAAAAGCGGAAAACAAGCCTTATATGCTCCTTGGAGACGGCGCCCTGCTGTGTTATCAAGCGTTTTCGGAGAGCGGTATCTCCTGCCGGCTGGCCCCACCCCTTCAGAGGCTGCAGACCGCCTGGGGCGTCGCGTGCGCCTCCCTGACTGCGCCGAAGGTTTCACCGGACACGCTGAAACCGAATTATCTCCGCGTTTCACAGGCTGAGCGTGAACGCAGCTTAAAGTCTGGATAAGCAAGCTGACTTGGCTGACGTTATTTTATAAAACATGAACTATCAAAATCTTATCAACTGGCCGGCGGGATTTGATAAGGCAAGAATATCCGCCGGAGAAACGGAAGAAAATTATGGCATCATTACACGTTCTTGACCATCCGCTGCTGCAGCACAAATTATCGATCATCCGAGACAAAAATACGAGCGTCAAGGAATTCCGCGAGCTCATCTCCGAGATTGCCACGCTCATGTGCTATGAAGCGACACGTGACCTGCCCACCGAGGTGTGCGAGGTTGAGACGCCTGTCGCGACGGCAAAGGTCAGGAAGATCGCAGGTAAAAAACTGGCGGTCGTGCCCATCCTGCGCGCGGGGCTTGGCATGGTGGACGGTATGCTGACTTTAGTGCCGTCGGCCAAGGTCGGCCACATCGGTCTCTACAGGGATCCCGACACCCTGGAGCCGGTCGAGTATTACTGCAAGCTGCCGAAAGACATTGCCGAACGTGAGGTCTATATCGTCGACCCGATGCTGGCCACAGGCGGCAGCGCCACCGCGGCGATCCAGTTCATAAAGAATTACGGCTGTCAGCACATCAAGCTCATGTGCATCATCTCGGCTCCCGAGGGCATCAAGCGCGTACAGACCGACCACCCGGACGTCGATATCTTCGTCGCCGCAGTGGATGAGCAGCTCAACAGCCATGGCTACATCGTCCCGGGCCTCGGTGACGCCGGCGACAGGATTTTCGGAACGAAATAACACGCGTAAAATTGAATATCGCAAGGGTTTTTCCCGGTTCCAGGACATGCAGGTACAGGATACGTAATGTATTCTGTACCGTTTCCCGTTGCCCGCATTTTAGAAACTGAAGAGGTTTTACTATGATTACTTTGGCGAACATCAATAAAACATTCAAAGTAGCAAAACGGAATCCCGGATTCGGGCAGGCGGTGAAGATGCTGTTTTCCCGAGAGTATGAACTCGTTCATGCGCTCAGCGACATCAGTTTCACGATTGGCGACGGCGAGATGGTCGGTTACATCGGACCCAACGGCGCGGGGAAAAGCACGACGATCAAAATCATGTGCGGTATTCTGACGCCCAACAGCGGCTCATGCGTCGTCAACGGGCGCACGCCCTGGCGCGACAGAATCGCGCACGTCCGGGATATCGGCGTCGTCTTCGGGCAGCGCAGCCAGCTGTGGTGGGATGTGCCGGTCTGCGACAGCTTCGAACTGATCCGGGATATTTATAAGGTCAGTCCGGCGGATTACCGGCGCAATCTCGATGAACTCGTCGGGCTGCTGGAGCTTTCAGAGATCATAAGAACACCGGCGCGCAGCCTCAGCCTCGGACAGCGGATGCGCTGCGAGCTGGCCGCGTCTCTCTTGCACAGCCCAAAAATCCTCTTTCTTGACGAGCCGACGATCGGCCTCGACGCCGTCTCAAAAATCGCCGTCCGTCAGTTCATCCGGAAACTCAACACGGAGCGCGGCACGACTGTGATATTGACGACGCACGACATGCAGGACATCGAAGCTCTGACAGAACGGATCTTACTTATCGGCAAAGGCCATATCCTGCTGGACAGTAATTTTCAGGAGCTTAAAAGGCTCGCGTCTAAAAAGAAAACGATTGTCTTTGAGTACATAGGCGAAATCAATGCTCTTCGTGACGGGCTCAGCGTCATCGAACAAAAAAACGGTCGTCTCGTTGTGGCGCTCGACCCGCTGAAATGCTCCGTCTCCGAGGTGATCTCCGAGGTGACGTTACAAGCGGAGGTGCTGGACATCTCTGTTTCGGATATCAGCGCCGAGGAAATGGTAGCCGGTCTTTATAAGGAGTACAGCATATGAGGACGTACATGTCTGTCTTCCGGATACGGTTCATTTCCGGCCTGCAGTACCGCGCGGCCGCGCTGGCCGGCATCGCCACGCAGTTTGCCTGGGGCTTCATGTCGCTGCTGGCATTCTCGGCGTTTTATATGTCGGACCCCTCGGCTTTCCCGATGAGCTTCTCCCAGACTGTTTCATATATCTGGCTGCAGCAGGCATTCCTGGCGCTGTTCATGACCTGGTTTCCGGAAGCGGAAATCCTCGACGCTATTACAAGCGGCGGTGTCGCCTACGAGATTGCCCGGCCCGTGGATCTGTACAACCGCTGGTTCTGCCAGTCGGCGGCAAACAGGCTGGCAAAGGCTGTCCTGCGCTGCTTTCCGATTCTTCTCGTCGCCTTCATCATCCCGGGTCCGTTCGGGATGTCGCTGCCGCTTGGTGCCGGTCAGTTTTTCCTGTTTCTTGTTTCAGCAGCGCTCAGTCTCTGTGTCGTCGTGTCCGTTAATATGCTCGTGTACGTCATGACCTTCTATACGCTGTCGCCGCAGGGCGTGCGGCTGATCGTCGCCGCGCTGGCCGATTTTTTGGCCGGCGGGATCATACCGATCCCTTTTTTCCCGGAACCGTTCCGGTCTGTTGCGGAGCTTCTCCCCTTCGCGGCAATGGAGAATATGCCACTGCGGCTATACAGCGGGAATATTGCCGGAACGGCGGCGGTGAGGGGCATCGCCCTGCAGCTTTTCTGGCTGACGGTTCTCGTTGTTTTAGGCAGGCTGGCGATGAAACGGGCGCTCACGCGCGTCGTTGTTCAGGGGGGCTGAAATGAAGCTGTACCTGAAATTCTTTGCGATGAGCCTGAAGAGCCAGATGCAGTACAAGGTCTCTCTTTATCTGGCGACAGCCGGTCAGTTCCTTGTCTCCTTCTCCGTTTTTATCGGCATCTGGTTCATGTTCACCCGCTTCCAAACAGTCGAGGGTTACACCCTCTCCCAGGTCCTGTTATGCTATGCGGCTGTCTTGATGGCGTTTTCGCTCGCCGAATGCCTCAGCCGCGGCCTCATCGCAATCCCACGAATGCTCGGTAACGGTGAGTTTGACAGGGTACTTGTTCGTCCGAGGCATGAGATTTATCTGGTTATTTGCTCCCAGACAGATTTCACGCGCCTTGGAATGCTCGCGCAGGCTGTCATTATGTTCTGTTATGCGATACCGCAGAGCGGCGTTTTATGGACTTGGGACAAAATTCTGACACTCTTTCTCATGGTTTCCTGCGGAAGCATCGTATTTATCTGTCTGTGGCTGATTTATGCCTGTATTTCCTTCTTCACTGTCGAAGGCCTCGAATTCATGAACATCCTGACAT
>CAZJCH010000263.1:0-4341 GCA_964544005.1 uncultured Papillibacter sp. | reverse complement strand
GCAGGTGGAACAATGTTAAGGTACATAGGGAAGCGGTTGCTGTTGCTGATACCGGTATTGCTGGGGATAACATTGGTGGTGCAGCTACTGATCGACGTCACACCGGGAGACCCGGCGAAATTGATGCTAGGAGTACAGGCCACGGAAGAGCGTGTAGAGGCGCTGCGCGGGGAAATGGGGCTAAACGATCCGCTGCCGGTGCGATACGGGCGGTACCTATGGAACATACTGCACGGAGACTTTGGGGTATCGTTTACGACGAAGCGCCCGGTGATCGACGAGTTGATGCAGCGCTTTCCGTATACGCTGCTGCTGGTAGCGCTCAGCCTCATACTATCGATACTGCTAGGGATACCGATCGGTGTTTATGCGGCGACGCATCAGTATTCGTGGAAGGACAACGCGGCAATGTTTATCGCGCTGTTCTGTGTATCGATGCCGGCCTTTTGGTTTGCCTTGATGCTGATACAGGAATTTGCGGTCAAGCACAGGGTGCTGCCGCTAGCGGGAATCAGCAGCTGGACAGGATGGGTATTGCCGTGCATCGCATTAGCGCTGGGGTTCACAGCGATAATAGCGCGGCAGACGCGATCGAATATGCTGGAAGTCATACGGCAGGACTACATCACAACGGCGCGGGCGAAAGGGGTATCGGAGAGAAAGGTAAAATACCGGCACGCGCTGAAAAACGCACTGACACCAGTGATCATGGTGATCGGCGGCATATTTGGTTCGATGCTCGGCGGAGCACTGATTTCGGAGGTCATCTTTTCAATACCGGGACTGGGCCAGTATACGATGACGGGGCTATTCAACCGGGATTATCCGGTAATTCAGAGCAGCGTCCTGATATTGTCGACGCTGTTTGCGATAATCATATTGTTTGTCGATGTAGTATTCGCATTGGTGGACCCGCGAATCCGTTCACAGTATATCAGTAAGGGAAAAAGAAAGGCAGGGAGACGGCATGAAAAAGAAGCGTAAGAAATCAAAGCTACGCGACATATGGCGTCAGCTGAAAAAGAACAAGCTGGCCGTCGTCGCGCTCTTCGTCCTTGCCCTGCTGATTCTTGTGGCGATATTCGGGCCGCTGATAGCGCCATACTCTTACTCTCAGCAGAACGCGAAGGCGACATACGCCGGTTCCAGCGCGGAGCATTTACTGGGCACGGATAAGCTGGGGCGGGACATATTGAGCCGGCTGATTATCGGCACGCGCCAATCACTGCAAATGGGCATAATCGCGGTGGCTATAGCGGCTGTGATAGGCGTCACAATAGGAGCGGTGGCGGGGTATTACGGCAAATGGGTAGACAACCTATGTATGCGATTGCTTGATATATACCAAGCGGTGCCAATGTTTCTCCTATGCGTAACGCTGGCGGCGATATTGGGACCGAGCCTTCAAAACGCGATCATCGCATTAGGCATCAGTACGGTGCCTGGATACGCACGGATCATGAGGGCGTCGGTACTGACGGTGCGGGAGAAAGAATACGTGGAGGCGGCCAGAGCGATAGACGCGAGAGACCCGCACATCATAATCAAGCATATAGTGCCGAATGCAATGGCGCCGATAATCGTTGAAATCACAATGGGAATAGGCGGCTGCATCCTGGCGGGGTCTGCCTTGAGCTTTATCGGGTTGGGAGCACAGCCGCCGATACCGGAGTGGGGCGCGATGATATCAGAGGCGCGGAGCGTGATGCGCGAGTATCCGGCACTGGCGCTGTATCCCGGCATCTGCGTGATGATCAGCGTCCTCGCCTGCAATTTACTGGGCGACGGGCTGCGGGACGCGCTGGATCCGCGTCTGAAAAACTGAGGTGGCCGAATGACTGATAATTTACTTGAAATACATAATCTCGCGGTGGAATACCATACGGACGAAGCCGTGATATATGCCGTAAACGACATACACCTGACGATTAAGAAGGGCGAGACGATCGGACTGGTGGGCGAGACGGGCGCGGGAAAAACGACGATCGCGAAAAGCATTCTCCGCATACTGCCGACACCGCCGGCAAAGCTCGTCTCGGGGGAAATACTCTACGAGGGCAATGATCTTCTGAAGCTGTCGGAGAAGGAGATGCGCAAAATTCGGGGGAATAAGATCGCGATGATCTTCCAGGACCCGATGACGGCATTAAACCCGATTGAAACGGTGGGCTTTCAGATAGCGGAGGCAATCAAGCTGCACAATAAAATAACGCCGGTGGAGGCGGACCGCCGGGCCTGCGATATGCTGGAGATGGTGGGCATCCCGATGGAGCGGTTCGGCGAGTATCCGCACCAGTTTTCGGGGGGGATGAAGCAGCGCGTGGTCATTGCGATGGCGCTGGCGTGCAATCCGGAGCTGCTACTGGCCGACGAGCCGACGACGGCGCTGGACGTGACGATTCAGGCGCAGGTGCTGGAAATGATGCAGTCGCTGAAGGAACGGCTGGGCACATCCGTCGTGCTGATTACGCACGATCTGGGCGTCGTGGCGGATTTCTGCGAATCCGTCGCCGTCGTATACGCCGGAGAGATCGTGGAGCGGGGCACAGTTGAGCACATCTTTGACTTTGCGGCACATCCGTATACGCTGGGCCTGTTCGGCTCGCTGCCGAAGATTGACGCCACGGAGCGTCGGCTTCAACCGATCAAGGGGCTGATGCCCGACCCGACGAATCTGCCGAAGGGCTGCCGGTTTGCCGAGCGCTGCCCGCAAGCGACCGAGAAGTGCACGCAGGCGCCGCCCGAGACAATCGAGGTTGAGCCCGGGCACTTCGTAAAATGCATATTGGCGGGGGTGAAGTAACATGTCTGCATTGTTGGAAGTCCGCGACCTGAAAAAATACTTCAAAACCCGCAGCGGCGCGCTTCACGCCGTGGACGGCATCAATTTTGCACTAAGCGAGGGTAAAACGCTCGGTGTCGTCGGCGAGTCTGGCTGCGGGAAATCGACGCTGGGCCGCACGATCCTGCATCTGTGCGACGCGACGGGCGGACAGGTGCTGTTCGAGGGGAAGGACATTACGTTCCCGAGCAGGAGAGATCTGCACCACCTGCGTGCGGAGATGCAGATCATCTTCCAGGACCCGTTTTCGTCACTGGACCCGCGCATGTCGGTGAGCGAGACAATAATGGAGCCGCTCGTACTGCGCGGGGGGATGTCCAAGGCGGATATACTCACCGAAACACGGCAGCTGATGGATACGGTCGGCCTTGCCGCCCGGTTCGAAAATTCGTATCCGCACGAGCTGGACGGCGGACGGCGCCAGCGTATCGGCATAGCCCGGGCGCTCTCGCTGAAGCCGAAGTTCATCGTGTGCGACGAGCCCGTCTCCGCGCTGGATGTCTCCATTCAGGCGCAGATCATCAACCTGATGCTCGATCTGCAGGAGGAGCGCGGCCTGGCGTATATGTTTGTTACCCATGACCTCTCCGTCGTCAAGTACATATCGGACGATATCATGGTCATGTACCTAGGGCAGATGGTTGAAAAGGCGCCGGCGGACGAACTGTTCCGGAATACGCGCCACCCATACACAAAGGCGCTCCTGTCCGCCATTCCGATCCCGGATATCCACAAAAAGAAAAAGCGCATCCTTTTGCATGGCGAAATCACATCGCCCATCAACCCGAAGCCGGGCTGCCGCTTTACGGCGCGGTGTCCGTATGCTTCCGAGGAGTGTGCCGAGCCCCAGACCTTGGAGGAGTACGCGCCCGATCATTATGTCGCATGTTGGAAACACAAAACCATAACATAACAAATAATAGGAGGAAAGTTAAGTGAAAAAGAGCGCAAAGAAGCTTCTCGCATTGCTCATCGCCTGCGTGCTCATCGCATCGCTGGCGGCTTGCGGCAACGGCGGGACCACCACCAGCACGC
Organism: uncultured Papillibacter sp.; assembly: GCA_964544005.1. Lineage (GTDB taxonomy): Bacteria > Bacillota > Clostridia > Oscillospirales > Oscillospiraceae > Sporobacter. The sequence goes on along the minus strand of CAZJCH010000263.1, from coordinate 464 downwards.
CCCCCAGCGGCGATACCAGCACCGCCCCCAGCACCGCCCCCAGCGGCGATACCAGCACCGCCCCCAGCGCCGCTCCCGAAAGGACGCTCAACGTCGCGGTCTCCAATGACTCCGGCTCAATGCATCCTCTAACCCAGAGCCTCGGCGGTTTTATGGACGTAGCGCGAACTTATATGGATGTGCTGTTCGACGTTAAAGAAGACGGCTCGAAAGAATGGGGACTTGCCACCGGGTACGAAACCATCGGCGAACTCAATCACACGCTGCACCTCCGCGAGGGTGTCACATTCTCCAACGGCAGCCCGTTTACGGCTGAGGACGTCATATTTTCAATGGAAACCGCCCGTGATCACCCGCAGTGGTTTATGAACGTCGAGACGGTTGATTTTGAGAAGACCAACATTATCGACGATTATACAATAGACCTCTGGTTTACAAAGTATGACGTTGCGCAGTTTACTGCG
>CAZJCH010000262.1:0-4354 GCA_964544005.1 uncultured Papillibacter sp. | reverse complement strand
TTTTTCGGCGGGGCGGGGGTCTCCACGGAGAGCGGGATTCCGGATTTCAGGAGCGTCGACGGGCTGTACAGCCAGAAGTACGATGATCCGCCGGAGACGATATTGAGCCATTCGTTTTTCATGGCGAAGCCGGAGGCATTCTACCGGTTTTATCACGACAAGATGATTATCGATGGAGTCAAGCCCAACAGAGCGCATACGCGCCTTTATGAGCTGGAGCGGGAGGGGAAGCTCAAAGCCGTCATCACGCAGAATATCGACGGGCTGCACCAGCTGGCCGGCAGCAAAAACGTTTTCGAGCTGCACGGGTCGACCCACCGGAATTACTGCCTGCGCTGCGGAAAAAAGTACGGCTATGAGGCTGTCAGCGCGGCGGAGGGCGTGCCGAAGTGCGACTGCGGCGGCATCATCCGCCCGGATGTGGTTTTATATGAAGAGGGTCTCGACAACGATGTCATCAGCGAGGCGGTGCACTTCATCCGACACGCCGATGTTTTGATTATCGGCGGTACCTCCCTCGTCGTCTACCCCGCGGCAGGCCTCGTCAATTATTACCAGGGAAATAAGCTTGTCCTCATTAACAAAGGTGCCACAAGCTACGATACCAGTGCCGACCTGCTCATTTCCGAAAAAATTGGCGAAGTCTTCGCGCAGGTGTGAATAACAGTAATATGCTCCGGAGGTTTACGGATGACAAAAATGATTGTCCTGGATTTGGATGAAACGCTGCTGCGTTCCGACAAAACGATTTCGCCGTATACGGAAGCGGTCCTGCAAAAAGCCCGCGAAGCCGGCATCAGGCTTGTACTCGCGACAGGGAGACCGAAAAGATCAAGTGTCGGGTACTATAATCAGCTTCAGTGTGACGCGCTGATCTGCCATAACGGCAATAGTATTGTTTACGGGGAGCGATGTCTAAGCGGCCCGGGCGTTCCCACCCATGCTGCAAAAAGAATCCTGACGATCCTTCAGAAAAAATACCCGGATAAAAAGCTGTCGGTTGAGATCAACGACAGAAATTATGCCAACTTTGACATTTCCACCATCTGGGGGAAGACGGAGAAGGACAGAGAAATGCTGGGCAAACCCGCGATGATCACTGATTTTTCGGATTTACCGGGCGAGAATGCCGACAAGATCCTGATCGAACTGGAATCTGAAAAGGAATATCGCGAGGTACGGGATCTTTTGACGCCCGAGCTGTACGCGCAGCTCGCCGACGGCGGCGCGCTCTGTGTTGTTATGAATAAAAGCACCTCCAAGCTCAACGCGATCAGGCGGCTGGCGGAGCTGTGGGACATCCCCCTTTCCCAAATCGCAGCGTTTGGAGACGACTATAACGATATTGACATGCTCAGAGGCTGTGGCATCGGCATTGCGATGGCCAATGCGATTGCCGAGGTCAAAGAGGCCGCCGATGTCATCACAAACACGAACAACGAGGACGGCGTTGCCGAATATATAATAAGCCGGATACTGTGTGAAGGGAAATGAGGCGGTTTCCGCCCGGGTCATAATAAATGAGTATGCACAGGGAGCTTTGGGGCAAGCAATGGCATGAACGGTTCCCGGGCGAATCCGAATATTAAGAAGGATCAGTATCAGGATTATGATATCGTTTTCGTCGTCACTGAAACAGCGACGTTTTTGTCCGATAAAAGCTGGATTTCGGTGTTCGGCGATATCGCCATGGTACAGGAGCCTGACGCAAATGATTTGGGATGGGGGCAAAACGCCGATTACAGTCGTTCCTATACCTGGCTCATTCTTTTCAAGGACGAAAACCGCATTGATCTTCACATAGAAGCCATAGAGGCGTCGCGTGACAGCTATACGAAAGATAGCCTGACCGTACCGCTTCTGGACAAGGACAAGCGGCTCCCGCCGATTCCGCCATCAAACGACAGCGGCTATTGGATAAAAAACCGTCGAGGGCGCAATTCGACGGCTGCTGCAATGAGTTTTGGTGGTGTCTCAACAATGTGGCAAAAGGAATCGTGCGCGGCCAGCTGCCGTACGCAATGCGGATGTATCACGAAACAGTGCACATAGAGCTTGATAAAATGCTCGAGTGGTATATCGGCATCCACACGGATTTTATGGTTTCAGCCGGAATGTGGGGTAAATATTTCGAAAAATATCTGCCCCAGGCGTATTAGGAGCGATATGGCAAAACATATGCGGCTTTTGACGCGCTCTGGCCCGCTGTTTTTTGCTCGTGCGCGTTATTTCATGATATCGCGCCGGCTGTCGGCAGGTATTTTGGATATGCATATTGCCAAAATGACGAGGATAATATGCTGCGGTATCTGCGTGGCATGAGGAATAAAGGAGAGCTGACCGTTGAAGAGAGTGGCATATGAATATTAGAAAAACAGGAATGATGGGTTTAAGGGCGATCGGAGTTTTATGCGCTATTTACGGCATAGGGCTCCTTGTTTTCGGGAAAGGTGCCGGCATGGTCCCCGTGTGGCTGGCCTTTGGCGGGCTATGTGTTATTTTGTCCTTAAGAAAACCCTTCAAGGTTGTTTTTTCAAAGACATGGGCAAAGCTGGTCCTGTTACTGGGCGTTTCGATTGTTGCGATAGCCCTTGGTATTATAGCAATCAACGGCTGCAGAGAGGCACCTGAAAAGGAAAGCGACTTCATCATTGTTTTAGGTGCCAGCGTTGAAGGCATTGTTCCGTCTCGGACACTGGAGTACCGGCTGGAGACAGCGTATCAATATCTCATAACCTTTGAAAATACAAAGGCCGTCCTGTCCGGCGGCCAAGGCAAAAACGAGCGCATCAGCGAAGCTGAAGCTATGTACAGATATCTGGTGTCAAGAGGTATAGACAGCGGTCGGCTGCTTCTGGAAGACCAGTCAACCAATACATACGAAAATCTTCGCAACAGCTTCGCGCTGCTGGGAGATTACAAAAACCTCAAGCTTTGCATTATAACAAGCGATTTTCATATGCTGCGCGCGAGGCTTATTGCCTCCGAACTGGGTATGCAGGTCAGCGGCTTTGGCGCGCCATCGTATTTGCCGCTCATACCTAACTCTTATTTGAGAGAGGTGTTAGCCATCCTCAAAGTGCTCGTTACATAAAGGATGAAATCTTATTAACCTAATCGTATTTGTTTTCCACTGGAGGCTTCGCGTTTGAATTTATATACCGGCCCTTTTTCTGCGTTTCGGAACCGTACTGGATCGCCGCCGCCGGGCAGCGGTGGAGGCAGGCAAGACACATCGTGCACGTGCCATCCCAGAGGGGGCGGCCCTTCTTGTCGGGCTTGATGCACCGCATTGGGCAGAGCGCCATGCACAGGCCGCAGGAGGTGCAGCTGTCCTCGGCATAGAATTTGCTTGTTTTCTTAGAGGAGCTGATCTCCTCCATCGGCATGAACAAGTCCTTTGGCGTGCCGGCGTCGATTTCTCCGGGTTTTTTTGATTTTATGTGATCAATAATCATGTCCAGCTTAACGTCAGCGTTTTTTAGCAGGGCATCCAGCCGAGCTGGAGAGGGCACATCGGACCATATGATGAAGTTGTCCGGCATGACGAGGTCGAAGGTGCTGTTGAGAATAATGCTTTTGGATTTCAATATCGTGTTCAGCGCCGCGGCCTCGCTGCCGGTGCTCTCCCCGCAGGTGAAGATGCCGTAGACGTATTGACCGGTATAGCCTGACAGATTCAGCCGTTCGAGGAACAGTGCCACGGCGCCCGGCAGCGTCCAGGCGTACGTCGGGACAACGAAGCCGAGGGAGTCGTCTCTTTTGATGTCAAAATCGAAATGGCCGTCCCGGAGCGCCTGGCCGATGGATATCAGCCGGTCGCCCGTCGCGGCGGCGGTCTTCTCTGCGGCGTACTGCGAGTTGCCGGTGGCGGAAAAATAAAAGATCATGTATGAGCCCTCCATATATAGCCGTAATGTAGATACATTTTGTAGGGGACGCAGTCTCTGCGTCCCGAACCTGTGAGCGCATTTTGACCTTCACCCGTCTACACTCTTCAGGAATCGGGGTGAGCAGAGCCCTTTGCGAAGAATCTCTCCCTGAGAGGAGAGATTCTTCGGTCGTAATACTCCCGCGGTACGATACACGCGCGTTTTCAGCCGAGCGCTTCGAAGCGGCGGCTGCCGCCTTTTCTCATGTAGCCGTACAAGGCGCCCGAGAGCACCGCGAATAGCGCCGCGCAGGCGGTCAGATACAGCTCGATATTCATGAGGTCAGACAGGACAAAGACATACAAGACACAGAGCGCCGCGACAAGCGCAAACGCGCCGAACATTGACAGCAGAACGCTGACGCCCTGCTTGATCGGCTGCAGCTCGTTGATCCAGTCAAATTTAGGAAAAAGCAGGTTGAT
>CAZJCH010000261.1:0-4373 GCA_964544005.1 uncultured Papillibacter sp. | reverse complement strand
TCATATCCGCATTCGTCGATAATGTCGCCACCGTCCTCATGGTGGCGCCCGTTGCCCTGACGATATCAAAAAAGCTGAATATGTCTCCTGTTACAAGCATCATCGCCATTGCGATTTCATCAAATCTTCAGGGCGCGGCCACCCTTGTCGGCGACACGACCTCGATTCTCCTGGGCGGCTACGCCAACATGGATTTCCTTGACTTTTTCGTCTACAGGGGCAGGCCCGGCCTGTTCTGGGTCGTCGAGATCAGCGCCGTTGTGGCAGCCCTCGTTCTGCTGATCGTATTCCGAAGGGATAAGGCAAAATGCGGGCACATGGAAAAGACCGTTGTGACGGACTATTTCCCGACAGTCATACTTATAGGTACGGTCATCCTGCTAATCCTTGCGTCCTTCCTGCCCGGGAAGCCGAGGATTACGAACGGTCTTATCTGTATGGGTTTGTTCGCCGTCAGCCTCGTCCGGGCATTATTCAGGAAAAAGGATTTTACAGTCGTCAAGGAAGCGCTCAAGTCCATCGATTACTTTACGCTTTTCCTGCTGGCCGGGCTCTTTATCGTCATCGCCGGCATTTCGGAGGCCGGCGTTGTGGACGCCATCGCCCAGCTCTTTGTCAAAATCAGCGGCGGCAACCTGATTGCGATGTATTCGCTCATCGTCTGGGCTTCCGTGCTCCTGTCAGCGTTCATTGATAATATCCCTTATATCGCCACCATGCTGCCCGTCGTCTCCGGTATTGCCGCCATTCTTAACGTCGACCCGACGCTTTTGTACTTCGGGCTTCTGACCGGCGCGACGCTCGGCGGCAACCTGACGCCCATCGGCGCCTCCGCGAATATCACTGGGCTCGGTATCCTGCGCAAAGAGGGGTACGAGGTGAGCGCCGGCCAGTTTATGAAAATCAGCGTACCCTTTACCCTGTCCGCCGTGATCACCGGCTACATCCTCGTATTCGTCATCTGGTACTTTTAGCATCCCCGGGAATAAACTGCAGTCACACATCGCGCCGCTTCTTAATACTGTAATAATGAAAGCTATTCAGTAATAAGAGGTTGGTGAATGGATGCTTGAAAAGAATAACGAAACCGATACGCCTGCTGAAACGGCAGCGCCGCCTTCAAAAGCCGATGCGCCGGCTCAACGATTTAAAGCGGAAGTCATTCGACGCGTCAATATCGAACGTCAAAAAAGTAAAATTGCCGGTCTTCAGGAAATGGGTGCGCTCCATCCGATGGCCGACAAAAGGGCTCAAGAAGCGTCTGTCCTCTTTAAACATACAAGGCCGGACGGAACGCGCTGTTTCACAGTGTTCGCGGAAAATTCGTTCAAATACAGAGCGGCGGGCGAAAACCTGGCGTACGGCTTTAAAACGCCTGAAGCGCTCGTTGAGGCATGGATGAACTCCGAGGGCCATCGCCGCAATGTTCTTGATTCCGACTTTAAATACGTCGGAGTCGGTTACTTCGTCAATGAGAAGGGCACCCTCTACTGCGCGACGCTGTTCTACACCCCAAGGTCGGTAATTGAGAAGAATTGATAAAGAAAAGCAGGGGGTCGGTTCCCCTGCTTTTTATATAGCGTACCGCCCCGCGCACGAACACGGCGAACACAATTCGCCGCTACGTACGCACCGTTTCCCTAAGTCAAACTATCGTCCCGCCGCCGAGAACGGTATCGCCGTTGTAGAATACGGCGGCCTGGCCGGGGGTGACGGCGCGCTGGGGGGTGTCGAACAAAACGAGCATCCGGTTGTCCTCAGGCGGGTACAGCGTGGCCGGCGTCTCCTTCTGGCTGTACCGCGTCTTGACTGTCGCCCGGACCGGCTCCGTCAATTCGGATACCGATATCAGATTCAAGTCGCCGACGGACATGCTGATGCTGTACAGCTCCTCCTCGCTGCCGACGAGGACGGTGTTTGCCTTTATATTTTTGCCGATGACATATTTCGGCCGGTCGGCGCTCAAGCCGAGTCCCCGGCGCTGGCCGATGGTGTAGTGGATGATTCCCTTATGCGTGCCCAGAATTTTCCCGCCGCTGTCAACGAAATTGCCCGGTTCGCTTTTAAAGCCCAGCACATTTTCAATAAAAGACGCATAATCGCCGCCTGGTACAAAGCAGATATCCTGGCTGTCGGACTTTTTGGCGTTAACGAAGCCGCGCTCTTCCGCCAGCGTGCGCACCTCATTCTTCGTCAGTCCGCCGAGCGGAAAGAGCGCCCGTTTCAGCTGCTCCTGCGACAGTGCGTATAGAACATACGTCTGGTCCTTTGACGTATCCTTCGCCTTCTTCAGCAGATACCGCCCCGTTTTTTCATCATATGCCGTACGCACATAATGCCCGGTTGCAATATAGTCCCGGCCCATCAGCAGAGCCCGCTCCAGCAGCTTGTCGAATTTGATCAGCCTGTTGCAGTCAATGCACGGGTTCGGCGTGTTACCGGCAATATAGGCATCGGCGAAGCGCCGGATCACATCCCGGTAAAACGCGTTCCCGAAATCAAAAACGTAATGTTCGATATTCAGCCTGTACGCCACACTTTGCGCGTCCTCCACATCGCTGAGGGAACTGCTTGTCTCAAAAACGCGGTTCAGGCCGATAGCGTCATTTGAAAATAGCCTCAGCGTCGCCCCGCAGACTTCATAACCCTGTTCGGTTAAGAGGAACGCCGCGACGGAGCTGTCCACCCCGCCGCTCATGGCGACCATGACTTTTTCCGGCATAATAATTCTCCTGTAATAGGAACTAATTCTGCGCGAGCTGCTTTTTGACCAAATCTTCAAGCGTCATATGATCCACAACGCTGCTCACGGCTGCGTCGATCTGCTTCCAGACATCCAGCGTTACGCACGATTCGCAGCGGGGGCACCGGTTCGGGTCGTCGTCCATGCAGGCCACCGGCACGAGGCTGCCCTCAATGAGCCGCAGAATCGCCCCGACAGTATATTCTGAGGCCGGTTTTGCCAGTTTATACCCGCCCTGGGAGCCACGCACGCTTTTGACGTAACCCGCGCGGCTTAATGTCGATATAATCTGCTCCAGATACTTGCCCGATATCTCCTGACGCTCGGATATGCTTTTGATCGTCACATAGTGATCGGTATCGTTCATCGCCAGATCAAGCATGAGTCTGATGGCATACCGCCCTCTCGTCGAAATCTTCAAGATGCATCATCCTTTCCGTATTACCCATTTTACAGTATGAATAATAGGAATTCAAGACTCCTATTCCGCAAACAGCGGTGTGGACAAATAACGCTCGCCGGTGTCGGGCAGAAGAACAACGATGGTTTTGCCTGCGTTTTCAGGACGCCTGGCCAGCTCTGTGGCCGCACGGACGGCGGCGCCGGAGGAGATACCGACGAGGAGGCCTTCCGTTTTTGTGAGCTCTTTTCCCGTCGCGAAGGCGTCCTCGTTTTTGACACGGATGACCTCGTCGTAGACTGAGGTGCTCAGCACCTCAGGCACAAAGCCTGCGCCGATGCCCTGAATCTTATGCGCCCCCGCCCGGCCTTCGGAAAGCACCGGAGAATCAAAAGGCTCGACGGCGACGACCTTTATTGCCGGATTTCTTGATTTAAGGTATTCGCCCGTGCCAGTGATCGTGCCGCCCGTGCCGACGCCGGAGACAAAAATATCGATCGTACCGTCTGTGTCTTCCCAGATCTCCGGCCCTGTTGTCTCCCTATGGACCTGCGGGTTGGCCGGATTGACAAACTGCCCCGGGATAAAGGCGTTGGGGATCCCGGCGGCCAGCTCCTCGGCCTTATCGATGGCGCCCTTCATGCCCTTCGCGCCTTCTGTCAAAACAAGCTCCGCGCCGTAGGCTTTCAGAAGGTTTCGCCGCTCGACGCTCATCGTCTCCGGCATGGTTAGGATGATCCTGTACCCTCTGGCCGCCGCTACGGCGGCCAGCCCGATACCCGTGTTTCCGCTCGTCGGCTCGATAATAACAGCGCCCGGCTTTATGAGCCCTTTCGCCTCCGCGTCGTCGAGCATTGCCCTGGCGATCCTGTCCTTGACGCTCCCGGCGGGATTGAAGTACTCAAGCTTTGCGATAAGGGCCGCTTTCAGGTCGTTCTTCTTTTCGTAATTGGATAATTCCAAAAGCGGTGTTCTCCCGATAAGATCGGTTAAGGTTTTATAGATTTTCGCCATTGATATGACCTCCAGGCATAAAAATATATAAATCATATATGTTTGATATGTAATAGAGTATTCTAATAAATGCGATTTGTCAATAGGTTGATGTTTTGTATCTGACGGGAAGACTGATGCTGAGCAATTGCAAGCAACAGGAAACCGTATCAACGAGACGGTTGTCACGAGACGGTTGTCACGAGACGGTTGTCTCGTTGAGACGGTTTCCATGCT
>CAZJCH010000260.1:0-4381 GCA_964544005.1 uncultured Papillibacter sp. | reverse complement strand
GGTAATTGCTTTACCGTCCACTGTAAAGGTCTTGGTGTCGAACACCTGCAGCGAACCGTCCTTCAGTGCGGCCATAACCTCTTCCACCTTCTCGGGGGTGCCGGGAGCGCAGCTTTCGCCCAGCACGGAGATCATGACGGCGTTGTAGCTGTAACCCAGCGAAAAGTCGGCGGGCATGACTTCTCCGGTGATCATTTTATCGATTATGGGCGTATACAGGGCGCCCCAGTTGTTCTGCGCAGAGGTCAGCGCGGCTGTGGGGGCCACGGACAGCATGTCAATGTTATAGCCCACGCAGTAAACTTCCTTGCCGCTGTCCTTGGCGGCCTGCACGGCGGAGGGGGCGCCGGTGGAATCGGCGTGCTGGCCGATGATGACGCAGCCCTTGCTCATCAGAGCGTTTGCGGCTTCGCCCTCGGCGACGGGATCATACCAGGAGTTTGTATACTGCACGTCCATATGGGCGTCCGCCACGATGCTGCGGATGCCTAGGAAGAATGCGGTATAGCCGGAAACGACCTCCGCGTATGGATACGCGCCGATATAGCCGACATACGGATCGGTGACCTTGCCGTCATCCATCAGCTGCTTGAGCTTCATGCCGGCAACAACGCCGGACAAATAGCGGCTCTGGTACGTTGCGGGGAATATGTTGACGACGTTGGGAACGGGCTCCAATGCGGCGGTGTCGCCGGTGCAGGCCAGGAACATCACGTCCGGGTATTCGGCTGACGCGGCCATCATGTGGGACTGGTGTCCATAGCTGTCGGAGATAACCAGCTGGCAGCCCTGTTCGGCCAGGTCCACAGCTGTATCGTAGCAGGTTTCGTCCTCGGGGATGTTGTACTTAAAGACAACCTGATCGTCCTTAATACTTAAGTCAGTCATAGCTGCTTCGAGGCCTTCAATATGGGCCATGTCGTAGCCGGAGTTCTCGTCGTGCACAAGAATCACGCCTATTTTCAGATCGGCCACTGCGATCGGTTTGCGGCTTTCGCGGGGGACGGGACTGTTTGCAGCCGCCGACGGCGTCGCCGACGGCGTGGTTGTGGTTGTACCGCAGGCTGCCAGAGCGAGAAGCATAACGAGACTCAAAATCAACGCAAGGGCTTTTTTCATAATCATTCCTCCATAAGTATATTGTAAACGGCGTTTTCCCGGTGAGCATGTAATCAGGTGTTCAGCAGAACTCGATCGAGCCGTCGTTTCCCATGGATTTAACGCGGGCCAGGGATTCGATGCGGATGCCCTGCGCCCGGAGCATTTCCCCGCCGGGCTGAAAGGCTTTCTCAATGGCGATGCCCGCGCCGACAAGCGTGGCGCCGGCGGCTGTGACGAGCTGGACAAGGCCGGACAAGGCCGCGCCGTTTGCCAGAAAATCGTCAATGATCAGGATTCTGTCCTCCGGTTTTAAAAATTCCTTTGAGACAATGATGTCATAAAGCTGGCCGTGGGTAAAGGATTCCACCTTGGAGGTATAGACCTCACCCTCGATGTTCTTCGTTTTTGTCTTCTTGGCGAATATCACAGGGCATTTGAATCTCTGCGCCACAAGGCATGCGATTCCAATACCCGACGCTTCTATTGTCAGAATCTTAGTGACGTTGCTGTCACCGTAAAGACGCCAGAATTCACCGGCGATCTCCTCAAAAAGCCCGATATCCATCTGGTGGTTCAAAAAGCTGTCCACCTTAAGGATACCGCCGTCCTTGACTCTGCCGTCCCTGCGGATCCGGTCCTCCAATCGCCTCATGAAAGCTCCTTATATGATTTACGTCATTATTCGACTTGTTTTCAGTATTTTACATTGAAAGCGTCTTTTAAGCAATGCTTTAAAGCTGAGAATTTAACGATTACTTTATATTTCTTTTTGTGCGTTTTATTAGTTTGCCGCATTGCGGCGCAATATAAAATCAAAACAGCCGCATTCTGTAAGCTGCCGGCTTAATACGAAAATTCCATCACCGTAAAAAGCTTGTCCTCGTGGTCCGAAAGCAGGACATAGCGTTTGCCCTGTGTTTCAATGCTCCGGGGATAAAGCATATCGCCCGGCTTTGCCGGCGCTTTGTATTCCACACGTATTCTTCTAATGGGCGCGTCGTCCGGCAGCAGCTCCAAAGCGGCCTCTATGTAACGCACATTGTTCATATGGCGGTTCAGGTCAATGTCGCCGCGCCTGACGGGAACCGGGTCGTAACGGTGCTCCGGGATATCGGGCAGGACGATCCTTTTGTCCAGATATTCCATATCGATTCTTTTATCCATCGTGACCTTCAGGAGCTCTTCGGGCGGCAGCCGCGCCAGCCTGCCGGTATCCGTTTCGATGAATACGCCGATGCTCCAGGTCAGAATACACGGGGCGCCGTCCTCGCCGTACAAAACCGTATTGCGGTAGCCGTAGAAGCTGCGGCAGTCATAAACGCTCGTCCGCGCCGTGACCTTTTCCAAATAAACAGGCAGCCGGAGGACATCAGCCTGCCTCGATACGAGCAGCATACCGAGTTTGTTTTGCGCGAGGAAATCGCTGAATGCCGGTTCGGACTCCATCCAAAAGAGCGAGCAGTCCTGTATGATGTCCAGAGCAGCCGCAAGCCTTGCGGCGCTGTTTGCGCCCGTCCTGCTCGCGCCGATGCGGTCATGAATTTCGTACAAATGTATCCCTCTGTTTCATCCGTATTATGATGGTTCATTTTATAGTTCAATTTGAATTGTGTCAATAACAGGGAATCATCGTTTGAACAGACTTCAAATGTTGCAAAAACAACGGACATAAACCTTCCATATGATATAATTATGACCAGACAGAAGATAATCAGTCGAAAGGGGGATGCTACTGTGGAGAAGGCGATCGATTTGTCCCGCTCGCGCCAAGGGCGCCGCCATGAAGGGCATCAGCCTCGAAAAAGGCTCATAACAGAATAACGGGAGGTTAAAAATATGGGAAAGCATTTTTTGAAAAATATTGATCTTGAGACGCCGCTGGAGCTGGGGGCGCTCGTCCCGTACCAAGGGGGGCAGGTCGTCAGCAGGACGCTCAGTCAGAACAGCGCCCACAGCATCACGCTGTTCGCCTTTGACGATAACGAGGAAATCAGCTCGCACGCCTCAGACGGCGACGCCGTCGTCACGGTCCTGGAGGGGAACGCCCTTATCACCATCGGCGGCAATGAGCACAACCTGAAGACCGGCCAGACCATCGTCATGCCCGCCGGCATCCCCCACGCCGTCGCCGCCGACGGTCGCTTCAAAATGCTTCTGGTCGTGCTCTTTAACTAAATATAAGACAAGGGGACTGTTCATCTGTCTGATTCATTCCCGAGCATTACAAGCCGCTTATCTTACCCGTTCCCCTTTCCGCCAAAGGAAGAAACCCCCTCTGAAAATGTAGGGCGGGCTGACCTCAGCCCGCCGCTCCTGTGCCGCGTAAAACTGCATTATTACTTATAGCAATCAAAGGCTTCTTTTGAAAGAAGCTGTCAGCGAAGCTGACTGATGATTGCCTCCTGTGCCGCGTAACACCGCACAAGCAAGGGCTCTGCTCCAGCCGCCCCCGTCCCGCGCAATGCAGGGCGGGCTGACCTCACCCCACCCGCTCCTGTGCCGCGTAAAACCGCATTGTTACTTACGGCAATCAAAGGCTTCTTTTGAAAGAAGCTGTCAGCGAAGCTGACTGATGATTGCCTCCTGTGCCGCGTAACACCGCACAAACAAGGGCTCTGCTCTAGCCGCCCCCGTCCCTAGCTTTGACCAATCCCCGCGCCCATGCTTCAAAATGGACGCGGGGATTTTTTCTTATAACTATGGCAACGCGTTCAGCGCGGTTGCCATAGGATGACGCTTATTTCACCCGTTCCCCTTTTCCGCCAGCTGCTCATACATCTTCATCAGCTCCGCAACACAAGCCGCTTCCGTATTGTACTTACCCCAGAAGCCATAAGCCTTCGTGCGGCATCTGCAGGACCTCTATGTTAATTGATCTGTATAAATTACATTCTATCAAGCTTATCAGATATACGCCTAACATCTCGTGATATCTTTGCCTCGCTAGATAAACTTGAGGCTATAGCTCCGACTACCATTGCACCTGCGACTACACCGGCTACCTTAAACATATCGCGCGTTGCTTTCTTTTTATAAGCCTTATAAAATGGCTCGAAATCTTTCAATTCGGATGATGCGTTTGCAAGTCTTTGCTTCTCAAAATGACTTAACGCCAAAGCTGCGAAAGCAAATAATAAAATTTCTCCAATTAAGAATACAGCCACAGTTTTTGTATTAAAAGTGATGATAAGTAAGATAATCATTCCGGCGAGCATCGCGAGAGCAAATTCAATTAATTTTTTATCCCATAATGATTCCATCAGGGCATTGATTCTCTCTT
>CAZJCH010000259.1:0-4381 GCA_964544005.1 uncultured Papillibacter sp. | reverse complement strand
TTTTGGGCAGCGGCTTCGACCCCGGCGTCACCGGCGTCTTTTCCGCCTATGCGCAAAAGCACCACTTCGATGAAATCAACTTAATTGATATTCTCGACGCCAACGGCGGCGACCACGGCTACCCCTTCGCGACGAACTTCAATCCCGAGATCAACATCCGAGAGGTCACGGCCAAGGGCAGCTACTGGGAAAACGGCCGCTGGGTCGAAACCGAGCCCATGGAAATAAAGCGCGAGTATCATTTCGAGGGCATCGGCAAAAAGGACATGTACCTCCTGCACCACGAGGAGCTTGAATCCTTGGCGCTCAATATTAAAGGCCTCAAACGCATCCGGTTTTTCATGACCTTCGGCCAGAGCTATTTAACGCACCTGAAGTGCCTTGAAAACGTCGGCATGACGTCCATCGAGCCCATTGAGTTCGACGGCAAGCTGATCGTCCCGCTCCAGTTTCTCAAAGCCGTCCTGCCCGACCCGGCGACGCTGGGCCCAAGGACCAAAGGTAAAACGAACATCGGCTGCATCTTTACCGGTAAAAAGGACGGCAGGGAAAAGCATTATTATCTCTATAACATTTGCGACCATCAGGAAGCCTACGCTGAAGTCGGCTCCCAGGCCATCTCCTATACGACGGGCGTCCCGGCCATGATCGGCGCGATGCTGCTTTTAAACGGCACATGGAATAAACCCGGCGTGCATAATATCGAGGAGTTCGACCCCGATCCCTTCATGGATGCACTGAACAAATGGGGCCTTCCGTGGCAGGAGAGTTTCAATCCGGAGCTTGTTGACTGATGGGGGCCGGTATGCCAAATGTCGGTTTTGACCTGAACGCCCTCGCGACACCGTACTATATCGTCGACGAAGCGCTTCTCATAAAAAACCTCGAGATACTCAAAAGCGTCATGGACAGGACGGGGTGTAAAATTCTCCTCGCTCAAAAAGCCTTTTCCATGTATGCGCTCTACCCGCTCATCGGTCAATATCTCAGCGGTACCGCCGCCAGCGGCCTCCACGAGGCGCGCTTGGGGCGCGAGGAGATGGCAAACGCGAATGGCGTTCTGCCAAATTCCTATAGCGGGAATTCAGCAGGTTCGAATTCCGGCAGCAGTCGCGCAGCCGGTCTGAATGACAGCTTGGAAATCCACGTCTTTTCAGCGGCGTACCGGGACGATGAGTTTGACGAAATCGCCGACATCTCCGACCATATCGTTTTTAATTCCTTCGCGCAGCTTGAGCGTTTTAAGGAGAAAGCGCTGTCAAAAGGCAAGCAGGTCGGCATCCGGATCAATCCCGAATACTCGACCCAGGGCCACGATATTTATGATCCCTGCGCCAAAGGCTCGCGCCTTGGCGTGACAGTCGCCAATTTCCGCGAGGAGCTGCTGGACGGCGTCAGCGGGCTCCATTTCCACACCCTCTGCGAGCAGAACGCCGACGCCCTCTTTAAAACACTTGACGCGTTTGAAAAAAATTTCGAAAAGTATTTAAGCCGGATGCAATGGGTCAATTTCGGCGGCGGGCACCATATCACCCGCGAGGACTATGATCTTGAGGCGCTCGTGCGGGTCATCAACGAATTCAAAGCGAAATACGGCGTCCAGGTCTATCTTGAGCCGGGCGAAGCCGTCGCGCTGAACACGGGTTTCCTTGTCAGCACCGTTCTGGACATCGTCGACAACGAAGTGAAAATCGCCATACTAGACGCCTCCGCCGCCTGCCACATGCCGGATGTTCTCGAAATGCCGTACCGCCCCAATGTGCTCGGTTCCGGTTATCCGAAGACGAAAAAATTCGATTACAGATTCGGTGGCCCCACCTGTCTCGCCGGTGACATCATCGGCGACTACAGCTTCGACAAACCGCTCTGCGTTGGCGACAAGCTCGTCTTCTGCGACATGGCCATCTACACCATGGTCAAAAACAACACCTTCAACGGCATGAACCTCCCGTCGATTGCCGTCGCGAAACCAGACGGCTCCATCGAGCTCATCAAAGCCTTTGGTTATGAGGATTATAAAGGTAGGTTGTCATAGGATAAAGTATACGCGTAGGGCGGGGTGTCTTCACCCCGCCGTTTCTATTGGCGCTACAAAAGCTCGGCGGTGTCAGGAGACACCGCCCTACGTAAAGCAGTCCAAGGTTCGCAGAATTAACCCCCGGTTAACTAAATTTCGAAAAGTTAACTTCGTCTCCATTGCGTATGATTGTCACTGCTACTATAATGAGCACAGTGATGAGACGCGCTTCTGAGTTTATGAAGTAAAAAAGCAACCCTCACCGTATCGGCAATGTAAAATATCGGTATCGTAACGGCTTGCGGAAACAATAAACATTATGGTAATATGACTTATCTGGGGGGAATTTACATGTTAAAAATCGATCACCTGACAAAAACCTACGGCAACAAGCGCGCCGTGGACGATCTGACACTGCATATCAAGACCGGCGAAATCTATGGCTTCATCGGTCACAACGGCGCGGGAAAAACGACGACGATCAAAGCCGTCTCCGGGATCCTGCAGTTTGACAGCGGCGAGATTTTCGTTGACGGAAAATCCGTCAAAACCGATCCGCTGGGCTGTAAAAGGGCGCTGGCGTTTATTCCCGACAACCCGGATCTTTACGAGTTTCTGTCTGGCATCAAATACCTCAACTTTGTTGCGGACGTCTTCGGCGTCCCGGCCGATATCCGGCAGGAGCGCATCCATAAATATGCGGATATTTTCGAGCTGACGGTGGATCTGGCGCAGCCTGTTTCCGCATACTCCCACGGTATGAAGCAGAAGCTGACTCTCATTTCCGCGCTTTTGCATGATCCGAAGCTCATCATCATGGACGAACCGTTCGTCGGGCTTGACCCCGTCGCCTCCCACAAGCTCAAGACGATCATGCGCGAGCTGTGCGACAGGGGCGGCGCGATCTTCTTCTCGACCCATGTGCTGGAGGTCGCCGAAAAGCTGTGCGACAAGGTCGCTATCATCAGGAGCGGCAAGCTGATCGTATCGGGGACGATGGATGAGGTCAAGGGCGATTCGTCGCTGGAATCCGTCTTTCTGGAACTGGAGGAGAGGAAATGACCGGGAAGCTCATCGCCCTGAACATCAAGGCGCTCTTTGCCAGAATGTTTCTGAAAAACAAGAACCAAAAGAAACGGAGCCCGGCTGTCACTGTCCTGATTGCCCTGCTTGCCGTCTATGTCTTCGCTTCCATGATGTTTGCGTTCGGCGCGATCTTTTTTGAGCTCAACAAACAGATGTTTTTAATGGACCTCGGTTGGTTTTACTTTTCCTTCATGGGCATCGGGATCTTCGCCTTCGGCTTTATCGGCAGCATTTTCGCCGCCCAGGCGCAGCTGTTCAGCGCCAGGGACAACGAACTTCTGCTGTCGCTGCCTGTTAAACCGCGGGCGATCCTCACCGGGAGACTTGCTTCCCTGCTGCTGCTCGAGTATCTCTTTGCCGCAATACTTGCCCTTCCCGCTTTCGTGATATGGGTTCTTTATCAGCCGGTGACGGCTGTCGGTGTTTTATTTTTTATCATTGTTGTTCTGACGCTTCCGCTGGCGGCGCTGGCTTTGGCCAGCTTTTTTGCCTGGATAATCGCACTCTTAACGTCGAGGATGCGCAACAAAAACGTCATCACCCTCATTTTCTCACTCGTATTTATGGCTCTTTATTTCTGGGTATTCTCCAACATCACGGGGAACATGAATCAGCTGATCCTGAAAGGGGCGCAGATCGCCACAGCCGTACAGGAGTCTTTTTTCCCGCTTTACCATTTAGGCCGCGCCATTGAGCAGGGGAGCTTCCTCAGCCTGCTGATCTATCTTATCTGCGTCATCGCGCCTTTTGTCCTCATGGTACTCATCCTGTCCGCAAATTTCACGAAAATCGTAACGACGAACCGCGGCGCCCTGAAGATTAAGTACAAGGAAAAGGCACTGAAGGTAACGGGCGTACGGACGGCCTTTGTCAACAAGGAGCTGCGCCATTTCTTCGGGAATCCGATGTATATCCTCAACTCCGCACTGGGCGGGATTTTTATGGTCGTCGGCGCCATCGCGCTGATTATTAAGCGCGACGCGGCGCTCGGTGTTATTGAGCAATTGAATAAAACCGGGATTCCTCTGTCGGCAGCCGCGCTCGTCTGCGTGGTACTCAGTGCGATTTCCGCGCTGAACCTGGTCTCGGCGCCGTCTGTGTCGCTGGAGGGCAAAAACCTTTGGATCGCCAAGAGCCTGCCTGTTGCGCCGCTCGACGTCTTAATGGCGAAGGTCCAGATGCATCTCCTTGTCTGTGGCATTCCGGCCGCGGTCGCCGCGCTCATCAGCGCCTTCGCTCTGCAGGCAAACGCTCTCGAGTTCTTCCTGATCGTTGCCG
>CAZJCH010000258.1:1895-4391 GCA_964544005.1 uncultured Papillibacter sp. | reverse complement strand
GTAAAGCGGCTCTATTTCGGTGCCGTCGATAATGCCGAGATCCAGCATGCGCCGCCGTGTGGCGCCGTCCGACACGAGCGCCGTAACAAACGCTTTTTTGCCGATCGGGAGCTGATTCAGCGGTATTTGATGAGTGGACAGAATAATCCCTCCAGAGCGGGTTCCGTTTTAACGCCGGGGAATAAAGTTACCCAGTGCTAATATATGGTCACTAAACCTTCTGTGTGACGAATATACTGTATCAAACGGTAATAAAGGATCTGATAAAATGAACGGCGGCGACAGTTCGGACTTCAGGACAGTGCGGGGCTATCAGCTGATGAGCCGGCAGGAAGGCGGCCTGACCCCGGCACTGGAGGATTATCTCGAAATGACAACGAGGCTTTGCCTGCAGAATAACTACGCCCGCGTCGGCAAGCTGTCAGAGCTTTTAAACGTCAAGCCGCCCTCCGCGTCGAAAATGATCTCCAAGCTCTCCTTTCTCGGCTATCTGAAATATGACCGTTACGACATCATTCAACTGACTGAGAAGGGGTGGGAAACAGGCGCCTATCTCCTGAAAAGGCATGAAACAGTGGAGGAGTTTCTGCGGCTCATCGGGAATTCAAATCCCCTGGAGGAAACAGAGCTCATAGAGCATGCGCTGAGCGCCGCAACCCTGGAGGCATTGGATGACCTGCTGGCCTTCTTCCGGATGAACAGCGCGCTGCAAAACAGCTTTGACGATTTCAAAAAGCGCAGGAAACCCCCGTATGAGGCGGGCGAGCCGCCTTAACAAGTCCATACGAAAAGAGACGGCGCATATAGGACGAGCCGTCCTCCATCCGCTGCTCGAAAATGGTTGACAAATGTTATCCTGATGTGTTATACATAAGTTAACAAATGTTATCCAACGGAGGTCAATCATGCAGCGAGTCAATTTATCCGACGGCGAATGGAAGCTGATGAATCTTATGTGGGAAGCCGCGCCCTGCACCATCGCACAGCTTGTCGCCGCTTTAAAGGACGATACGGGGTGGACGAAGGCGACCGTCTTCATGATGCTCACCCGTATGGCCGAAAAGGGCGTCGTCCGCTGTGAGCAGGGCGGCCGCTCCAAGCTCTTTTATCCCGTCCTCAAAAAGGAGGACGCCGCCACTCATGAAACCAGGAGCTTTTTGTCAAAGGTTTACGGCGGCAGCATCGGCCTGATGGTCGCCTCCATGGCGGGGCAGAAGGCGCTGTCGCCCGAGGATATCGATACGCTCTACGCCATCTTGGAAAAGGCCGAAAAGGAGGTTGGCAGATGACCGGGTTCATACTCTCCGCCTCAGTCCTGATCGCAGCCGTCCTCGTCCTGCGGCTTCTGTTCCGCGGGACAATCAGCAGCAGGCTTCGATACGCCCTGTGGGGCCTCGTGGTGCTGCGGCTTATCCTGCCGTTCCCCCTGATCGGCAGCAGCTTTTCTGTAATGAATGTGATAGGCACCTCCGAAGCTGCAGAGGCATCCTCCGGACTTCAGGCTTTGAATATGATTGGCGGCACCGCTGTTTCGCCTGCCGAGACCGTGACCGGCAGAATTCCTTTTGAAATTCCAGACAGTGTCGTCACGGCCGACTCCGTCGTCACGCCGGGGAGCAGTGACATCGTCGATTCTGCGCCTGATATGACGCCGCGGGTGCTTCGAATTGTCTGGCTCACCGGCAGCGTCGCCGTTGGCCTGTGGTTTTTCGTCGAGAACCGCATGTTTTACGTCAGGCTAAAAAAGACACGGCGGTATTATACCGCCACAGACGCCGGGCTGCCCGTCTACATCGCTGCCGGGCTCGCCTCGCCCTGCCTGTTCGGCGTTTTCCGCCCTTGCGTTTACCTGACGCCGGGAGCCGTAGAAGAGGAAGGAACCGCCCGTTATGTCATCGCCCACGAGCGCTGCCACTACCGCCACGGGGACCATATCTGGGCGGCCCTGAGGGGGCTGTGCCTGGCAGTCTGGTGGTGGCACCCCCTCGTCTGGGCAGCGGCGTTCTTCTCGCGCCAGGACAGCGAGCTGGCCTGCGATGAGGCCGTACTCCAAGAACTCGGCGAGGACAGCCGCCTGGCGTACGGCCGGACGCTTGTGGGCATGATCACCGTTAAAAATGAACCCGCCGGCCTCCTGCGCGCCGCCACCGCCATGTCCTGCGGCAAGCGCGGCATCAAAGCGCGGCTTGACAGAATCATCCGAAGGCCCAAGACATTTATCCCCGCCGCCGTCGCCGTCCTGCTCCTCGCCGCCGCTCTGGCCGGCTGTACCTTCACAAGCGCCCAGAGCGGTCCGGACCCGTCCGTCCCGGAAACATCCGGTTCGGACCCTTCCGCGAGCCTGACAGAGGAAAAACCGGCTGTCTCGTCCTACGCGCAGGCGCTATACGATAAACGCAGCCCCTATATCGGCGACGCGCCCGCCAACGGCGCTTTGCTCGCCGAGATGGGTATCACAGAGCAGCTCGGCAGTTACACCCTGGAGCTCGAAACAAA
>CAZJCH010000258.1:0-1885 GCA_964544005.1 uncultured Papillibacter sp. | reverse complement strand
GCGTCTTATATTCACAGATGAGACCACCGACGCCGCCGCGCTGAATGCCGCTATGAACGATTATGCCATGCTCCTTCTGGCCCTCATCGAAAACGTCTCGGAAGTCCAATGGCAATACAAGTATTTCGACAAAGCCGCGGACGGCCACGGAGAATTTACCGGCGCCCTGACGGCTGCCGACGCCACCGCCGCGTTAAACGGCACGGACATCAAGAATTTCGGTAAAGCATCAGCCGACGTACAGTCCCTTCTGGACCGGATGGAGGGAAGCCGCGCCTCTGAAAACACTGTCAGCCAACTCACAGCGGCTGTCGACCTGACGAATCTTGACGCGGCCGTGTCCGATGCGATTTTAAGCGAAAACGCCAGCCATTTCCCTCCGGGGGATTTGGTCGCGGAGGCCCATACGGTCCTCGGCACAGAGGAGAATGGCGGCACGACGACCGTCTACGCCATGGCGATGTATAGGGTCTTCGGCTACGCGGGCAGCGGCTTTACCAATACAGGCGGCAGTCATTCACCGGTGGCGATAACGTTTGACATGAACGAAGCGGGGGAATATGTACTCAGCGAGTATTGGATGCCCGGGGATGGCAGCGATTACGGCCCTTCCGTCAGGGCTAAATTCCCGCCGGAGCTATACACCGACGCGCTTGACACGCAGAAATATGTGACGGCGCATATTCAAGCCTGCTACGCCCAGGCGATCGAATTCGGAAAGGTGTCCGTCAGCGGCTACCTTAAACAGGTCCTTGAAACCATCTGCTCCTCCCCCTCCTTTTCGTCAAATGCCCGGGACTACATCGACGCTCACCCCATCGCGTACCGGGAGCTGATTTATTACGGCCAATATACGCTGGACTACTGCTTCGCACTGTTTGAACAGGGTGGCCAGACGGGGCTTTCCGGCCACATCATGGCCTCAGCCTGCCGGGACATTATTGGCGCGGCGGCCAGCGTCGATACGCCCGTGACAAACGGCCAGGAATGGTATGACACCTACAAAGCGACGGTTCGACAGCCTACGGCAGCGTTTTCTCAATATAACAACGGCGACTTTCTGAATTCCGATGATGACATCAGGTATACCGACAGTGCGCTTTTAAAGAACGATTTCGACGGCGACGGGAATACAGACGCTCTTTCGTGTCATATCTCGCGCAGTGAAAGCAATGATGCAAATAATCCCACGCTTGTCACGCTGGAGTTCGCCCCTGGCCAACCGGTGACAGACGCGCGTGACGGCAGTGTATCCGCCGGTGTTGTTGATTTCGACACACCGGTGATTTATGAAGACACGCGTAGCGGTCGTGTATCCGTCGGTGTTGTTGATTTCAACACAGACGATCCGTATCTCGACATCTATATCTTCTCGCTGGGCGCCAATAGCGCCGCCAGTGTTGCGACGTACCGATACGACGGGAAACAGCTCAGGGCATACCTGTCGTTTGAGATCACACAGGACGCATCGTTTTGGTATGATACACAGGGCTCCATTATCTACGAGGGTACGTACGAGGGGCGTTCAGGCATCAGCATCATGCTCGATTACATAAGCGGGCAGCTCACGGTAATCGATTAAAACCCTGCCCGCCCTCCCGCACAAAAATTGAAAACGGCAGACCCACAATCCGTGCGTCTGCCGTCTTTTTTTCTTAATTCACTTTTTTAGCCAGCCGTAATCCTGCCGGCAGTCGATGACATAGTCGATCATCACGGTATTCTCTATAATCTGATACAGTAAGAGATAGTGTCTGCTGAACAGGAGCTTGCGATATTTGCGCCCCGGCAGCAAGTCGTCAGAAAGATATGGACATCGTTCTGGGAAGACTGACAGCGTCCTCCATCATTTTTGCCGTTTCATCAACCGTATAATACTTTGCTC
>CAZJCH010000257.1:0-4406 GCA_964544005.1 uncultured Papillibacter sp. | reverse complement strand
CAGTGCTGATGTTATTGATATAGAGTCAAATAATTGAATTACAGGCAACTGAGCTTTTCGTTGATCCTGTCGAGACTTTCAGGACTGATGATATGCTCGATCCGGCATGCATCCTCGGCCGCTGTTGCCCCGTCGACACCCAAAATTCTGACGAAAAACGACTCAAGCAATTTATAGCGTCTTTTTACATTTGCAGCTTCCTTAAGCCCTTTTTCCGTCAAGGTCACGGCGCCATAATTTTCCTTTGTAATATACCCTTCATCCCTCAGCCTCTTCATCATGCAGCTGACGCTGGCCTTTGTGATTCCAAGCGCTTCGGCAACTTCGATTGAGTGCACTTCTCCGTTGCGGGATAAATCAAGCAGGACTTTCAGATAATTCTCCTTACTGGGAGTGATACTTGAATCCATGATGCCGCTTCTCATAATAACTAAGAACCTCTCGTCAAAAGCGAACCGCATTTGGGACATTTAAGAGAAGTACAAGGCACCCCCGCCGCGTGGCTTACTTTTTCACCGCATTTGAGACAGACGCAATATCCCGACGGCCCCGCGCCGATTCCTCCGCGCTGCCCTCTGCGTCCTGCGTTTCCCGCTACAGGCCCCGCTACAGGCCCCGTTCCAAACGGTCCTGTCCCGTCTTTTCCAGGCATATATCACACCTCCATTCAATACGTCATATGCTGATTGCTTCAACCGGGCATTCGCTGACACATGCGCCGCATTCAACGCAATCATCGCTGATTTCCGCCTTCCCGCTCTCAATTTTTATCGCTTCCACAGGACATACAATTTCGCAGTTCCCACAGCCAACGCACTTATCTTTATCTACCTTAGTCGCCATAAAATTATCTCCCTAAAACTCGATTGTTTACATAGAAGTGTATGAATTTATGGTCATATGCCCAAAACAATAATAGCGCAGTTATGGGCATATGTCAATAACCATTTTTGAAATTTTACATTAATTTTCACCAAGCTTGAAAATACGGAAACCAGGGTTATTGACATATGCCCATAAACAAAGTATCATAAAGTCAAGAATTTGTTTAAATCCGAAAGGTTCTGATCATATGGCTGATTTAATTGGCGCAAACGGGCAGCGGGAGAACTTCAGAGTTGTCGGAAAACCCAATCTTCCAGGCGTGCTCTCCTATGCGATGGCGACAGGCGTCGCAAAATTTGGAAGTGACTATGTCATTCCGGATATGCTCCATGCGAAATTCCTTCGCAGCCCCTATGCGCATGCGAAGGTTGTTGGCATCAATACGGAAAAAGCGCGGTCTTTGCCCGGTGTTGCGGATATCGTCACATGGGAAGACGAGGACATCAAAAACTTAAAAAGCTTCGGCGAGAGCTTCGGGACCCAAAAACCGTATTTGGACAATGAAGCGCATCACGAAGGCCAGGAAGTTGCCGTTATAGTCGTCGCCGAAAGTGAGGACATCTGCGAAGAGGCCTTAAGGCAACTGGAGATCGAATGGGAAGTTCTGCCTCATATCGTCGCTGTGCGCGAGGGCAGAAAACCGGACGCGCCCGTCATCCGTGCACCGGAACCGGACGCGCCACCGTCCTTTGGAATGGGCGGCGGTGATAATCCGCCGAAACTCGGGAATATCTCTTACTCGACGATCGTTCAGGGTAATATTGACGCCGGTTTCAGGGATGCCGACCAAGAGATCGAATATGATATAAAGCTGCCGGTTTTTGCGTCCCGTTTCCCGAATCCCTCCGGTTCCGTCGCGTGGTGGTATGACGATCTTTACGGCGGCGAAGGAAAGAGCCTGCACATCGAAGGCGCGCCCAGAGAACGGAAGGCAATCAGCGCCATGTACGGGCAGCCCCTGGAAAAGACAAAGCAGGAAGGCCTTTTCATGGGCGGGAAATATTGTGACTGGGGTCTTCGAAAATCGCAGGAAATCACGCCCCTGTTGGCAAAAAGGGTGGGCCGGCCTGTCCGATGCGTCAATACACGCGAAGAATCCTACGATTTTATTATGAATGATCGTTTTATGCATTTGCGCGTCGGCTTTAAAAACAGCGGTCTGATTACCGCCATAGACGACTTTTCAATCGCAGACGGCGGTGTGCCGGGAAGCTCATCCTTCGGGACGAGCGGGGACCAAAGATATGGACCCTATTACACCATGAAGTGTGAGAACATCCGGCAAAGCATGGAAATTGTCGATACGAATCGCGGCAAGATGTATGTCAGCGGACAGCACTGTCCCTTCAACTGGGATTCGGGTACAATGGCGATTTATCTGATTGCCGAAAAGCTGGGTATGGATCCGACCGAGGTGGCGAGGGTCAATCTGCACGGCCCCACGGCACAAAACGACGAGGTGCCCGTCCCCAGCTTTGAGGCATGCCTCGACGAGGGCATCAGGCTCATGAACTGGGACTGGCACCCGTCCCTGGCGAAAAAGCTCCCCGACGGCCGGATGCACGGGATGAGCTTCAGGTACCAGATGTGTCCGCGCCACGCTTTCACGGGCTATGAAAGCAAGCTGGAACTGCGCAACGGGGAGGTACACATGCCGACACAGGGGCCGATCTTCGGCGTTTTTGCCGTTGAGGCCAACGCCATGGTCGTTGCGGAAGAACTGGGACTTGAATATGAGGACATTAAGGTTGACTTTGATTATAAAGAGACTTTTACCCCTGTGGGCGGCGGCGCGGACGGCACGACAGCCTCCGCCTGGATCACGAAGGAGTGCGCCAATATCCTAAAGCGAAAAATACTTGAAACCGTTATCGACGAAGCAGAGAACCCGCCCCCGCCGGCATCCTTTTTCGAGATAGGCATGAAACGCGAGCCCAGCCCGTTCAAAGGTCTGAAACCGGAGGAGCTGGACCTGGCGGATGGGAAGGTTATTGTAAAAGCAGACCCCGGCAAGTGTGTTCCTCTGAAAGAGGTCACAAGGAAAAACCTGTTCGCAACTTATTCCGGAATGCCGCCTCTGGCACTCTGGACAAAGGGTATGGGGCGTATGCTGGACACTATGAACACAGCCTTTTGCGAAGTGGCTGTGGATACGGAAACGGGTGAAATTGAAATCCTGAAGCTTGGTGTTGTTGCCGACCCCGGCAAAATCATGAGGCTCACGTCACTGGAGAGTCAGATAGACCAGGTCATGTACTTTAGCCAGGGATGTCAGCTCCTGGAGGACTTCGTCTACGACAGCAGAACCGGTGTGAAGCTCAATAACAACATGATTGACGGCAGGATGCCGACAATTCTGGACGTACCGGAGGTTGACCGCCGATTTCTTGAAACGCGCGCCGGCAACGCAGCGTATGGCGCCAACGGCATCAGCCACTCGCTGGCCAACACCCACCTTCTCATAATAGCAATCCATAATGCCATCGGCGTTTGGGTCGACCCGCCCGCCACGCCTGACAAGGTTCTGAAAGCATTAGGGAAAGCGTAACTGCATGAGGCAGCTATGTAAGAATATCAGCGATAAGGGCAAACCTGTCTAAAGACAGCGACGCAAAGCCATAGGATCTAAGGTGCTATTTTTTGTAGTGCTATGACAGCCTGGTTACCGAACGAATCACGTATACAGTGTGACCCTGCCCATCTTGGCAGGGTCATATTTTTAGAAGAATTTTGTGTTAAGGCTAAAAATGGGCCTTTTTGGCAGCATGTCTTTTGCTTTGTTCGCCTATTACGAAAGGTTACAAGATGCGAATTTTAACAAAAGCATTGCTAAGAGGCCTGAAATAAAGACAATCTCCAAAGCATTCGAAACTCTCGATATATATTCTCTTTAACGGACATTAAAAAGCCCGCGATTTGCTATTGCCAAATTGCAGGCTTTTTTTGGCGTTTTAGGCTACGTAAATCATCACTCTATGTTAGATGCCGCTCGCCTCCACATGTTCTCCATTTTTTTGATTTCAACAAAAACAAAATGGAGGGCATGTAATATGGCAAAGATCAATCTCCGGAATTATTATCCGTTTTACAACACCGATATATTCATTGATGTATCCGATAAGGTCGCGGCTGCTTTACTGGAAGCCGAGCAGCGGGAAGAAGCGTACAAGCGTCGCATGTATCGGCATAATGCGCAATATTCCCTTGACCGAGGCGATGGCATTGAGTATGACATTCTTTTCGTATCCCTCTCTCCCTATGAATTTTTCGAACGTAAAGTTACATATCAACAGCTTCATACTGCTATCGCCGCTCTGCCGGACAAGCAGGCCAAGCGCATTTATGCCTATTATTTTTTGGGCATGAGCAAGTCCGCTATTGCCAAGGCTGAAGGCGTCAGCGAGGTCGCAGTCCGTGACGCAATTGACCGGGGACTAAGTAATATCGAAAAATACTTAAAAAAATATAGGCTTATCGTGTTAAGACAGCATACCCCAAGATAGGGGTGGCGGTAACGGCCA
>CAZJCH010000256.1:0-4431 GCA_964544005.1 uncultured Papillibacter sp. | reverse complement strand
CCCGCTTTGACCCCATCGACGCGGAGACACTGGACCGCGGCGGCGCCATCAACCTGATCACGCCCCACGCCATCACCTCCAAGAAGGTCACCGGTATGGTCGTCAGCGGCTTCCTTGTTGAAACTGCGAAGGTGACGGACGCTGAAATGAATGAATGGATGAACAAATACCCCGATTCGTTCGCGCGGAAGATAGATGAAGCAACAGGCGTTTGCCTGGACGGGTGGCTTTTGTAGGAAAACATCGGTTTTCAGGCCTGTTTTGTACGTAAAAAGACGCGTTTCAGGACAGAAACAGCGCGCTTTTGATGCGTTTTTTGTTACAAAATTATTAATAATTATGCGAATTTGTTAACTGCTCATTTTTTATGCACATGCCAAGCCACTGCAATGACAGGCTTTTTTCTTCGCAGCTCATAAGGGTTTGTGCACTTTGTATATCGCTATATATTTTTTTCTTAACACTTATGCTCTCCCGATGCTTCTCTAAGTGGCATTATACCATACGGCTTGCGTTACACGCTGGGTGTCTGTCCACACTGTCTCAAACCGGTATACTCTTATATATGAAAAGGGCTGCGCGCCGAGGATTATTGATCCTTTGCGTCGCAGCCCCTAAATTATTTCATTGTTTTTACCAGCCATATTTTGCAATCATGCGTTCGGCGACCGTCATCGCCTGCTCGCGCGTTAAAACCTGTTTGGGGTTGAAGTGTCCGTCCGAGCCGAGCATCAGTCCGGTTTCATACGCAAAACGGACGAAGGGGAGCGCCCAGGCGCTGATATATTGAACGTCTGTGTACGGCAGCCCGGCCGCCGATGTTATATCGACACCGCCGATTGCCCCGACGATGCTGCCGATGACTTTCGCGCACTGCTCACGGGTGAGGACATCATCGGGCCTGAAGAGCTTGCCGTCGCCTTCGACGATGCCGAGCTGATAGCATAATGCGATCTGGTCTTTATAAGGGCTTCCTGAGATATCGGTAAACGGGACGCTTCCCGACGGTGAGACAGCGCCTCCTGCGTATTTGCAGACATTTGCAATAAGGGCTATAAACTCGGCGCGCGTGATGTTGTCTCTGTAAAGCGCACTCAGTTCGGGGGGGATAACGCCGCGGGCGCTCAAAGCGCTGATGTAAGGGACCGCCCAGGCGTTCGGCGTCGCCGGGAAGCGCGCCGTCAGCGTAAAACCGGCTGTTTTGCCTGTCCCGTCATTGGCCGACGCCGTGATGACGGCCGTGCCCGGCGCGTTGATTGTAACGGTTCCGGCACTGTCGACGGTCGCGACAGCGGCGTCGGAGGAGGACCAGCTAAGGGTCTTGTCCGTGGCGTCAGCCGGTGTGACAACGGCAGAGAGCATGAAAACGTCGCCCACGGCGTAAACGGCGCTTTCTGAAGGCAAGAGCGCTATGCCGCTCACCGGCTTCGTATCCTGAGTCGGGTCAAAATCGTTTGGCGACATCGGATAGGCCGCGTTAAAGGCGGCTGTTGCAAATTCGTTGTCCCGAAAATGATTCGGAAAGCCCGTGCCGCTCTTCAGGAAGTACTCTGCCGAACCATATGAATCATCCCAGGTAATGTCAAGGTTATACCAGTATTGGCCTATTTTAACGATATTCCACGCGTGAGGCCCTCTTTCGCCGCCGGTGACGGCATCGCCCGATACAAACCACGCCGGAACGCCAGCCTCCATAAGCATTTTATACATCAGGAGCGCGTAGCCCTGACAGACGGCCGAACGTGAATAGAGCGCGTCGTATGCCGAAAATTTCGTTTGCGCCCTGTCGTAATCAACGGTGTCAACGATATAGTCATAGACAGCTTTGATTTTTCCGTACGCGCTTTTATCGCCGAGGCTCAGCTTCGACAGTATCGCGCTGACTTGCGTATTGACGTATTTCTCCTGGGCTTCCGTCGTTAAAAAGGTCTGCGTAAACTCAAAAACGGCTGTTGTGCTGCTATACCAGCAGTTATATTTCATGGTCTTCATATTGTTGCGCAGATAATCCAAATCAGACACTGTTTCCGGGAGATCAACAGTAAAAACTTCATCCCAAAGCTGATTATTTTCCAGTATGTTCCGGATCACTTCGCTTTGGGCTGTCAATTTGATTGTAAAGCTCTGGTCTCTGGCGACATACTTGCGTGCGATTGTTTCGAGGAAGCCGCTATAATCACTGACAATAAAATCGATTACAGACGGCACCGCGCCAGCCAGCGCCCGGACCGCTGTTTCGGGGGCTTGAGACCTGATGACCGCATATGTATCGAACCCTTCATCCAACTGCTCATAATAACCTGCCGCCGTCGTTTTCATGACGGCTGTCGGGAGGATCAACGCGGCCACGAGGATCACGGCCGCTGATTTCAATAGTCTTTTCATGACATTCCTCCCTCAAAAAGTATTCACGCGCATAGAATGTAATAATTCGTAACTTGTCGTAACTTATATAGCCATTATATCGAAAACGGAAGATTTTTCAATACGTCAATAGGCACAAAAAAAAGCCGGGCCTCTTGACAAAGCCCGGCTCATGTTATTATGTAGACTGGTTCTCTATTCCTGGGGAGGCGTAATCATGACGACGAGCATCTGGCAGGCTGTCGAGCCTGTGTTGAGGACCGATTTTTTTGTATTGGGGCCGCAGTGATAGGTATCACCGGCGTACAGTGTGGTCTTGACCTCATCCGGTGTGCCGACTTCGCTCTCCAGGTACATCTGGCCTTCAATGATATAGTAGATGGACTCCTTGGCGTTTGAGCCGTAATTGCAGCCGCCACCGGGCAAAAAGTGTGAAAGACCCATGATGATACCGCCCTGGTTGACATCCTTGGGATCGTGCAGACGTGTGGTGCGCACATCGAAATGACCAGGAGCCTCATATGTATAGGCTTCATTTTTCCTCGTAATCTTGTAGCTCATAAAAAATCATTCCCTTTCTTTCATTCAGAATTGCCGTGAAAGTATCAGCGCTAAAAAAATAAATTAAAAGAAAACCGATATTACATGCGGCATTGTAACACGGCGGACACTAAAGTTCAAGTCTATCCGCCCTATTTTGGTAATATCGCTCTACCCTCGCGTGTCATTTTCACGCATTAAGCGCTCATAGTCCTCCGGGTAATTGATATTAAGCAGGAGATTGTCAGTAAAGAGGCTGCCAAGCTCCGCTTTTGTCACAACGCGCAGGCCGGCCTTGTCATAAAGTGCCGCGAGCTTATAGTCTCCTGCCTCCAGGGCCTTTTCAACGAGCGGCAGGATGCTCTTTTTATAGTACCCGAACAAAGGCTCATAGCGCGATTCGCCGTCTTTCATGACGCAGATATCGTCGGACGCGCAGAGCTCCATAAGGCGCAGGGCGGCGCGGGGATCCGCGTAAGGGAGGTCCGCCGCCACGAGAAAGACGCCCTCGTCCTCCGTGCTTTTGAGCGCGGCGTGGAGCCCGCCCATCGGGCCGCAGCCCTTATAAATATCTGTGATCCGCGGCGCGACAAGCTCCGGGTATTTACCCGCGTCGGCGACGCTTATGTAGACTTTGTCAAAGCACGCCGAGAAGCGGCGGACAGCCGAATCAAGGAGCGTCGCCGCGCCGAACGGCAGCGCCAGCTTGTCCCTCTTCATCCGCCGGCTCTCCCCGCCGGCCAGTATTACAGCTGTGCTCATAATCTTCTCCTCCCTTATCTCTTAAACACATTGTAGCATATTTACCACCTTAGCAACACAGTATTTCGTTTGGTTTTCTTATAATATCCAGGGCGCTTCGGGTTGACTTTTAACAAACACGGATGTATAGTTAAAGCCGTTATAAAGCTACCTTATCGCACTATTACATATTTTATTTACCGTTTATCGGGTCAGGAGGAATATAATGAGAGACATTTATTTGGTCAGCTGCTGCAGAACGGCAGTCGGCAGCTTCGGCGGCAGCCTGAAGGATACGCCGGCGGTCCAGCTCGGTTCCATCGTCGCCAAGGCCGCCCTCGAGCGCGCAGGACTTTCACCGGACAAGCTGGATGAGGTCATGTTCGGCTGCATTTTAACAGCCGGCCTCGGACAGAACGTCGCACGGCAGGTTTCCATCGGCGCCGGCATCCCGGTGGAGGTGCCTTCCTATACCGTGGGCATGGTCTGCGGCTCGGGCATGAAGAGCGTCATAGAGGCCGCCCGCGCCATCGGTTCCGGCGACGCCGACATTATTCTCGCCGGCGGCACCGAAAATATGTCCGCTGCACCCTATGCGATACCTGCGGCCCGTTGGGGCGCCCGCATGGGCCCCTCCAATATGGTCGACACCATGGTCAACGACGGCCTGACGGATGTCTTCAATAGCTACCACATGGGCATTACGGCTGAAAACATCTGCGACCAGTGGGGCATCACCCGCGAAGACCTCGATGCCTTCGCCCTCTCCTCTCAGAACAAGGCGGC